>JBDTSC010000027.1:0-19536 GCA_039931375.1 Ardenticatenales bacterium | reverse complement strand
CCGCTGGACGACGCCGGCGCGCTCCGCGTGCTCCAGGCGCAGGCCAAGCAGCGCCGGGACAGCATCGCGATGTTCGAGCAGGGCGGACGGGACGACCTCGTCGCGATCGAGGCCGCGGAGTTGGCGATCATCGAGGGCTATCTGCCCGCGCAGCTCTCGGAGGCGGAGATCGAAGCGATCGTCCGCGAGCACGTCGCCGCTGCCGGCGCGACGTCCATGGCCGATGTCAGCACGTTCATGGGTCCGCTCATGAAGGCGGTAAAGGGGCGGGCGGACGGGCGGCTGGTCAACGAGATCGCGCGGCGCGTGCTGACGGGCTAGCCCGTCCCACCGCGCCCCGAACGCAACGCCCCGTCCCATGACCGCGTCGCCCCAGGCGGACAGCGCTCGCCGCACCGGCGCCCTTGAGCCGGCGGCTCGGCTGCGCGCCTGGGTCAAGCACCGCCCGCGCCGCTTCGTGGCCGCCCTAGGGCTGGTCCTCGTCGCCGGCCTGACGGCGCTGCTCGCGCTGCCGCTCGCCGCCGCCGACACCGCGCTCGTCGCCGGCGGTCCGAGCCCGCGCGACGTGCTGGCGCCGCGCGACATCCGCTTCAGCAGCCGCCTCCAGACGGAGCGGCGACGAACGGACGCCGAGGCGGCCGTCGCACCCGTGTTCAAACCGAAGGACATGACGATCACGAGCGCCCAGGTCCGCCGGGCACGCGCGGTCTTGGACGAGGTGAATGCCAAGCGTGTCGCCACGGACGTCACGCGCGCCGGGGCGTTGGCGGCCCTGGCGGAGGTGCCGGAACTGCAGTCGACGCCCGGGACGTCGTCCGACCTGGTCACCACCCTCCTCGACCTTCCCGACAACGTGTTCGACGATGTCAAGGCGGAGGTGCCGGAGGTCGTGTACGCCACGCTGCGCCTTCCGGTGCGCGCGGACAGCCTCTCGGCCGCCCGCGGCAGCACGATCGCGAACGTCCGCCGCGACGTCGACCAGACGGACGCCGAGCTCATCGCCGATGTCGCCGGCCGCTTCGTCGTGCCGAACAGCCTGCTGGACGAGGCCGCCACCGCCGCGGCGCGCAAGCGGGCGCGCGACGACGTGAAGCCCGTGGAAGTCGGCATCGCGCGCGGGCAGCGGATCGTCGGCGAGGGGGAGATCATCGACGACATCGACTACGAGGCGCTGCAAGCGCTCGGACTGGTCGATCGCGCCACGAACTGGCGCGACGTCCTGGCGATGCTCATCGGCAGCCTCACGTTGGTCGTTGTGACCGCCGCGACGCTCTGGCGGCTCGCGCCGAAGGCCCTCCTCCGGCCCCAGCAGATCCTGATCGCCGTCGTCCTGGTCCTGCTGTACTGCGCCGGAGCGCGCTTCTTCGTCGGGCAGCGTGTCCTGTCGCTCGCCTTCCCGGCCGCCGCCGTGGCGATGACGCTGTCTGTCGTCGCCGGGATCGAAACGGGCGCGCTCACCGGACTCTTGATGGCCGCGGTCATCGCGATCATGACGGGCGCCGCGGGTGATCGGCTCGAGGTCGTCCTGTACTACGCGATCGCCAGCCTGGTCGGCGCGGTGAGCATCGGTCGGGCGGAGCGGGTGAAGTCGTTCCTGGTCGCTACGGTCGCGGTCCTCGCGGCGAACATGGCCGTCCTGCTGCTCTTCCGGCTGCCGGACGCCGCGATCGATGTGCGCGGCGCGGTCGAACTCGGCGGCGCCGCGGCGGCGAACGCGACGCTGGCCAGCGCCCTGACGGCGCTGACCGTCATCGCCGCGGGCATCCTGCTGAAGCTGGCGACGCCGCTCCAACTGTTGGAGCTGGCGCGGCCCGATCACCCGCTTCTGCGCCGGCTCCAAACGGAAGCGCCGGGGACGTACCAGCACTCGATCGTTCTATCCAATATGGCCGAGCGCGCCGCCAGCCTGATCGGCGCGGACCCGATCCTCGTGCGGGTCGGGACGTACTACCACGACATCGGCAAGATCAAGCGGCCGTACTTCTTTATCGAGAACCAGATCGCTGGCGCGCCGAGCCCGCACGACGACCTCGAACCGACCGCGAGCGCGCGGATCATCATCGAGCACGTCACGGCGGGCGCCGAGTTGGCCCGCCAGGCCGGGCTGCCCGAGGCGGTGCTCGACTTCATCTGGCAGCATCACGGCACGACGCGGGTGGAATATTTCTATCGCGCCGCCGTCGCGGAGCTCGGCGTGGACAACGTGGACGATGCGGTGTTTCGCTATCCGGGCCCGCGCCCGCAGAGCCGGGAGACGGCGCTCGTGATGCTCGCGGACGGCTCGGAGGCCAGCGTGCGGGCCGCCGGACCGCAGACCGCCGCGGAGATCGAGCAGATCGTCGGCGGGATCATCGACCGCCGCTTGGCGGACGGTGAGCTCGACGACTGCGATCTGACGTTGCGCGACCTGCAGCGGATCGCGGACAGCTTCGTCGCCACGCTGCGCAGCATGTACCACCCGCGGATCCAGTACCCGAACGCCGTGGACGGCGCGCCCGTCCGGCGGCGAAGCCGTACGGTGTAGGCGCTCCCGTGAAGCGCGATCACCACGCCGTCGCCCGTCCGATCCACGCCCATGTCCTCCTGGCCGACGCGGATGGGGCGGCCGCGCTCGCCGGCGCCGACCAAACAGCGGGAGCGCTCGCGCGGCTCGTCGAGGCGGCGGTCGAAGCGATGGCCGGCGCGATGGACGGCCTGGCGGTGGATCCGGCGGCGGAAGTGTCGCTCGTGTTCGCCGATGACGAGTACCTGCAGGCGTTGAACCGCGCCTACCGCGGGTACGACAAGCCGACCGATGTGCTCAGCTTTCGCGCCGAGGCGGACGGCTGGCCCGGCGTCGCGGAGGACGGGCCGCTGCTCGGGGACATCGTCATCTCGCTGGCCTACGCCGCGCGCAGCGCCGCCGCGCGCGGCGCGCCGGTGGTCGACGAGCTGCGGCTGCTCGCGGTTCACGGCCTTTTGCACCTCCTCGGGCACGACGACGCGGACGAGGAGGGGACGGCCCGGATGCGCGCCGAGGAGGTGCGCCTCGGCGTGCGGCGGGCGGAGGATGCCTGATGGGCGGACGGGCGATCCGATGTCGACCGCGATGGCCATGGCGGCGGTTCTGCGTGGACCTTTGCCCGCCGCGTGGAGCGGCTCCGGATCTGGTATGATGACCAGGCATGGGCGGATTGGCGCACCATGACGTTTCGTCGGCCCTTCAGTGCTCGCTTGGTCGCGCGGCGCCCCCTCCCCACGGCCGCCCCGGTGCCGCGATTGACGTGTACCTGACCTCAACCGAACGGTGGGAGTTGAGCATGTCCATCCACAAGTCGTTCTCGACGACGATTCCCGCGGTGCTCGTCTCGCTCGCGATGGGCGCCTGGGCGTTTACGCCGGTCGCTGGCGCGCCGATCCACGACCTACCGTCCGTCGACCGCGCGCCGGCGGCGGTCCGGGCCGGTGCGTCGGGCGTGGACCCGCAGCCGACCGGACGCTACATGATCGGCTTCGAGAAGGGCGTGGCCGAGTCGTCCGCGCGCGAGCTCTCCGCGGCGCACGGCCTGCGCCCGGATCTTTGGATTCCGCAGCTCGGCGTCCTGGCCGTCGTCGCGCCCGAAACGACGATGGCGCCCGACGTGGAGGCGGCGCTCCGTGCGCAGCCCGGCGTCCGATACGTGGAGATCGACGCGATCGTGAAGGCGGACAATACGCCCAACGACACGCTGTATGGCAGCCAGTGGGCGCCCGACAAGATCGGCGCCGAGGAGGCGTGGGACGTCACGACCGGCTCGACGAATGTCGTGGTCGCCGTCGTCGACACCGGCATCGACCTGCAGCACCCCGACTTCGCTGGCACGTTCACGTCCTACGGCTACGACTTCGTGAACAGCGACAACGATCCGGACGATGACAACGGTCACGGCACGCACGTCGGTGGGATCATCGGCGCCAATACGAACAACAGCCTGGGCATCGCCTCCATCGGGCGGCAGACCCTCCTGATGGCGCTGAAAGTGCTGGACAACAACGGCTCGGGTTACAACTCGTGGGTGGCATCCGGGATCACGGCGGCCGCCGACCATGGGGCGGACATCATCAACATGAGCCTCGGCGGTTCGTCGGGCAGTCAGGCGCTGCACGACGCGGTGGACTATGCCTACGACGCCGGGGTCCTCGAGGTCGCCGCGTCCGGCAACAACGGCAACTCGACCCCGTCGTATCCGGCGTACTACTCGCATGTCATGGCGATCGGCGCCACGGACCAGAGCGACGTTCGCGCGTCGTTCTCCAACTATGGCAGCTGGCTTTCGATGACGGCGCCTGGCGTCAGCATCGCCAGCGCCTGGTGCTGCACCGGCTTCGGCGGCGGGACGCCCGCGCCCTACGTGTACGCCAGCGGCACGAGCATGGCCTCGCCCCATGTCGCGGCCGTGGCCGCCCTGCTGTTGGCCGTGGACACCAGCCTCAGCAACGACTCGCTCTGGAACATTCTGGAGGGCAGCGCTCACGATCTGGGCTCGTCGGGTCGGGACGATTACTATGGCTGGGGACGCGTGGACGCGAACGCCGCCGTCGAGACCGCCGAGGCCGGCGGCCCGACCGCGACGCCGACACCGACCGCGACGCCGACACCGATGACCATCTCGCTGGCGGCGACCGCGGACAGCTATGTGGATGCCTCGAACCCGAACACGAACTTTGGCGCGGTGCCCAAGCTGGTCGTAAACGGGTTGGGGGTGCGCAACGCGTACCTGAAGTTCGACGCCACCGGGGTCACCGGACCCGTGGTGAGCGCCGAACTTCGCTTGTACACGCTCACCGGCTCCGCCGTCGGCTACGCTGCGCACGGCGTTGCGGACACGACCTGGGGCGAATCGACGATCACGTTCAACAACGCGCCGTTGTTCGGCGGCGTCACCGGCGCGTCGGGGCCGATCAGCGCGAACGCGTGGACCAGCGTGAACGTCACTTCGGCGACGAATGGCGGCGGGTTGGTCAGCTATGCCTTGACGTCGGCCGATCCGACCTTCATCAACCTGATGTCCCGCGAGGCGCCAAACGTCCCGCCGGAGCTTCGGGTGACGTTCATCGGCAGCGCCCCCTCGCCGACGCCGACGTCCGCCGCCAGCGCGACGGCCACGGGCGCGCCGAGCGCCACGAACACGCCGAGCCCACAGCCCAGCCCCACCGCCACCCGCACACCCACGCCGACCGCATCGCGCACGCCGACGGCCACCGCTACCACGGCGCCCACCGCCACGCCGAGCGCCACGTCCACCGCAACACCTGCACCCACGGCAACCGCCACGGCATCCCCCCTCCCCACGGCGACCGCGACGGCGAGCCCAACGCGCACGCCCACCCCGATCCCCACCGCCACCTTCACGCCGACCGCGACGTTGACGCCGTCCACCACGCCGTCGCCGACCGCGACGCAAACTCCGACCTCCTCTCCGACCGCGACGCGCACCCCCACGCCGCCCGGTCCGACCGCGACGCCCACGGTCACCTCGACGCCGACCGTTACCCCCTCGCCGACGCCTGCCACCTTCAACTTCGCGCCGGAGGCGGATGCGTATGTGCTCAGCGCGGATCCGGACGCGAACTTCGGCACGCAACCGCGGCTGCGCGCGAGGTCCGCGCCGATCGAGCGCAGCTACGTCCGGTTCAACGTGTCGGGTCTACCGGGAGGAGTGTCGTCCGCGACGTTGCGGATTCGGGCGGTGACCGGTTCGACCGCGGGCGTAAGCGTCCGTGTTGCGACGGGCAACGCTTGGGGAGAGTCGACGATCACGTACAACAATGCGCCGGGGTTTGGCGGCGTCGTGGTCAGCACGGGCGGGTTCGGCGGCGGCACGTGGCTCGAATTCGATGTCACGAGCCAGGTGGCGGGCAACGGCCAGATCTCGTTCACCATTACCGGCGCCGACACCACGACAACGAACTTTGGAGCGCGCGAGTGGTCCGCGTTCGCGCCCGAACTCGTTGTGGTCTCGCCGTAGCAGGAGGACGCGCCGATTCCGGCGACGGTCGCCAGCGCGAGACCGCGCGCGACGGCCGCCGCGCGGCGCCCCGCCTACTCCGGTACCGCGCGCACCACCTCGCCGACCACCCGGTCCGACTCGACGCCTTCCGCCTGCCCGGCGAAGCTCAGAATGATCCGGTGCCGCAGTGCGGGCGGCGTCACGGCCCGCACATCGGCGCACGCCACGTGCAGCCGGCCGTTGAGGAGGGCGTGAATCTTCGCGCCCAACAATATCGCCTGCAGACCGCGCGGGCTGGCGCCGTAGCGAACCGCGTCGCGCACGAGCGCGGGCGCGGCGGCGTCGTATGGATGCGTCGCACGCACCAGGCGGGCCGCGTAGAGGATCACCTCCGCCGCCACCGGCACGTCGCGCGCCATGCGCCCCATCGCCACGACGGTGTCGACGCCGGCGACGCGTAGCGGCCTGGGCGTCTCGGCGCCCGTGGTCCGCTCGGCGATCTGGACCAACTCGGCGGTCGACGGAAACGGGACGTCCAGCTTGAACAGGAAGCGATCGAGCTGGGCCTCGGGCAACGGGAACGTGCCCTCCATCTCGAGCGGGTTCTGCGTGGCCAGCACGAAGAACGGCTGCGGCAGTCGATAGCTCTGTTTGCCGACGGTGACCGTCTGCTCCTGCATCGCCTCGAGCGTCGCCGACTGCGTCTTGGGGGTCGCGCGGTTGATCTCGTCGGCCAGCACGAAGTTCGCGAAAATCGGGCCGGGCTCGAATCGGAACTGCCGCCCGCCCGCCGGATCCTCGTACAGGATCTGCGTGCCGACGATGTCCGCCGGCATGAGATCGGGCGTGAACTGAATGCGGCTGAACACGCCGTCGATCACTTCGGACAGGGTGCGCATGAGAAGGGTCTTGCCGAGGCCGGGCACCCCTTCCACCAGCGCATGCCCACCCGCCACCAGCGCCGTGACGGTCAACCGGACGAGCTCGGCGTGGCCGACGATCACCCTCCCGATCTCCCGTTCGATCGCGGCGAAGCGCGCCCGAAATGTCTCGGGGTCCATGGGCTGCGGCGGCGCGGAGCGCGGCGCGGCGGTCGTCGGGAAGGGCGTCATCGCGGTTCTCCTGATCGGCGGTCCGGGGCCGGCGCATTATGCCTCATGCGCCCAACTCGTCCGGCGCGATCGACGGCCCCCGCCCCTTGCCGAAGCGCTGCCGACCGGTCCCTTGGCGCGCGTTGACCTGAAGGGCCACGTCGAGCGGCCACAGGGCCGCCGCCAACGCGACGAGCCACGGCCAGAGCACGAGCGGCGCGCGGTCGTGCGCCGCGCTCCCCCGTGCGCTCACGGCATCGATCACCGCGCCGCCGCCGGCCGCCGCGATGGCGGCCAGCCGCGCGTCCGCGTGCGCGCCCGGCGCCAGCTCGGGCGCGAACCCGCGCGCCACCGTGAGCGCCGACGTTCGCACGACGTCGCCCTTCGCCACGCGGACGGCGGCCGGCCAGGCGCCGATGCGTTGGAGGGTCACGACGCCCGCGTACAAGCCGGGCCCGACGGACCTAAGGTCCGCGGTGCTCGCGCCCTCCGTCGACGTGATCACGAGCGTGGCCGCGGCAAGATCGAGCGGCGCTCCGTCGTCGTCCATCGCCTGCACAGTGACGACCGTTCGGCCCGTGGCATCGTCGGTCTGGGCGTTCGCGTCGAGGGCGGAGGCGGCTCGGCTGCGCGCGGTCCAGCGCACGGCGCGCAGCCATAAATTCCGTGCGGAGGCGTCGCCCGGCCATGCGCTGGCCCACTCCGCCCCAACGTCGCTGGCCCAGGCCGCGACCCGTCCGAGGCCGACTTGCCAACCGGAGAGGAGAGGATCACCCGTCGGGCTCTCAAGGGCCACGTCCGCGTCCGGACGGGGGCGCAGGGCCAGGTAGCCGCTCAGCGGCGGCAGGGCGCCGACGTCCACGCCGCTGAGCAGGGACGCCGGCCCGTCGTCCACGCGCTGCGCTCGAAACGAGCCGCTCCGCTCCGCCCGAGCCCGAACGATCTCACTCTCTTCGACCGTCAGGCGTGGCAGATCGCCGGCCTCGACCGCAACGTAGGCGCGGCCGCGGCCGATCTGCGCCAGCCGACCGAGCAGCTCCGGGTCCGCGTCGCGGCCGATGCCGAGCGTCGAGAACGTCACGCCCGCCGCCCGCGCCGCCCCGACCGCCGCCTCCAGCGCCGCGGTCGACTCGCTCGCGTCGCGCCCGTCGGACAAGAGCACCGCGTGGCGGGTGGGCGCGCGGGCCGCCGCCAAGGCGGGCAGCCCAATGGCCAGCGCGCTCTCGATCAAAGTCCCGCCGCCAGCGGTGAGCGATCGGAGCGCCGAATCGACATCGACGCGCCGCGCGCCCTCTCCGACGACGGTCAGCGGCAGCACCCAGGCGGCCTCCGTGTCGTACGCGAGGATCCCGAGCGTGTCCCCGGGCTGAAGCACTTCGGCCGCCAGCACGGCCGCTTCGCGCGCCAGATCGAGCTTCGTGAGGTGCGTCGCGACGTCGCCGCCGGCCATGGACGCGCTGCGGTCGACCATGAGGAGCAGCGCAACGGCCTCGCGGTCGCCCTGCGGCGGCGCCGCCAGCAGGAGCGGTGAGAGCCGCGCCAGCGCCGTCCCCCGCCAGCCGCCCTGGAGAAAGCTCTGGCGGCCGCCGGTCAGGACCAGACCCTGCCCGTGCTCGGTGACCATCGCTTCGAACGTGGCCAGCTGGTCGACGCCGAACGCGCTGGCCGGCAGGTCGACGACGACGCAGGCATCCCACCGCGCCAACGCCGACAGGCGTCCGCCGAGCCGCGTCGGCCCAAGAACGGCGGTCGTGATCCCCGCCGCCGTCAGCACGTCCGCCAATCCGATCGCCTCGGGCGAGTCGCCGACGACGAGCACGTTCAGCGTCGGCGCGCGCTGGACGACCCACGCGCGGCGATCGTTGCCGGGCTCGCGATCCCCTGGCGCCGCGATCGACGCCTGGAGCCGCCACGGCCCGTTGCCCGGTGGAACGTTCGGATTGAACGCGACGGTCACCGGCCGCGGACCGGTCGTGATCCGCCGCTCGCCGACCGTCCGCTCGTCGAGCGTCAGTCGCACCGTCGCGGACAGCTCCGTCGATGCCGCAACGCTCACCTCGACCTGCCCGATGTCGCCGTCGTGCCACGTGTTCGGCGCCCGTATGCCGATGACGGCGGCGTCCGGACCCGGCCGCGGCGCAAGAGCCACCGCGTCGATCGACACGCCCCGTGCGACGGCCGCCGCCGCACTGCGGCTCGCCCGATCGCCATCCGTCGCGGCGCCGTCGCTGGCGACGAGGACGCGCCCGCCGTCCGGCAGCGCCCGGACCGCAAGGTCGATCGCGGCGCCGAGCGGCGACGCGGAGCGGTCTCCGAACGACAGGCGGGCGGACGCGTTCGGCGTGCCCGAGGGCCACACCGTCGCCAGCGCCTCGGGCGCGAGGCTTGAGGAGGTGTCGAGCACGGCGATCACGTCGCCGGACATGGTCGGCACGAGCCGCGGATCCGCGATCGCGGTCGCGATCAGAAGCGTGATCGCGCCGCGCAGCGCCATGGCGCGCCATCCGGCGGCGGCGCGACGCGCCAGAGCCAGGATGGCAATCGCCGCCGCGCACGCGGCCAGGCCGGCCGATGCGTCGGCGAACACGAGACGCCAGGCTGCGCTCATGGCGATTGCCGTGGGCCCGACGCGGCCCGCACGACGGGCGCGCGGGTCGGCGCCGACCGCCAGATGGACTCGACCGCCAGCACGAGCAGCACGGCCCACAGCCACCACCGCTGGATCGGCTGCGGGGGACCCGCGGCGGTCGACGGCGGCGCCGCGGCCGCGGTGATCGATGGCCTCGGTACGGCCAGCGCATCGCTCAGGGCGGCGGCGGTGCGTGCGCTCAGCCGCGACTCGACGGGGTCGCCGGCGACCACGGCGACGAGGTCGCCCGCCACGGGTTGGCCCGCCCGGGGCAGGATGGCGCGCCGCAGCGTGTAAAGGCCTGGCAGATCGGTGCCCTCATACCGGTTCGCGGCCAGCGTTTGGCGACCATCCGGCGCCGTGATCGCCACCGGCCAAGGCGGTAGCGCGAACGGGCTGCCGGCCGCGACGATCGGCGGCGGCATGTCCGGCGCCGCCCACGCGATCGCGCGCCCGACCAGCACGGGAAAGGGCGTTCGGCCCGCCAATGTGCCCAGCGCCGGGTCGAAGCCGAACACGACGACGCGCCGTTCCCCTTGCGTCCCGGCCCAGAGCGCCGGTCGGCCGTCCACGGTGGCCAGAACGTCCGCCCATGGCGGCGCCGCGGTCGCTCGCACGCCGCCCACGCGCGCATCCGAGAGGTCGAGGCCGGCGGTGATCCAGTGCGGCGCCGCGATCTCCCACGTACCGCTGATGGGGCGCTCGTCGCCCATCGACCATGCCCCGGCGGGCGGATCGACGAGCACGACGCCGGTGAGCGGCAGCGCGGCCGGCACGGGTCCGCCGATCACGGTCACGTCGATCGTCCCATCGTCCACCATCGTTCCGAGGCCGACGTCCGCAAGGCGGGTATCGCTCTGGGCGGCCGCGGCTCGCCGAACCGGTCCGGTCGGGCCGGCCACCTGAACGCGGCGAGCGCGTGGCGCGAGGGGTACGATCGCGCGGTCGTCCGCCGCCAGCGCGTCGGCCGTCGGAGCGCCGGCGGCGTCGAGCGATTCGACCGCGATCGAGGCCGTCCCACCGCGTGCATCCACCCGCCACGCCATCGGCGCGATCGCTCCCGCGGCCAAGTCCGAGGTCGACGTGTCGATCGTGCGGCCGCCGATCGACAGCGTGACCGTCACGCGCACCGCACGGGGGCCGAAGTTGCCGACGGAACCAACGAGCCGCGTCGTCGCGCCATCCGGCTCGGGCGACGCGGCCGCCCCGAAGACCGCGACGTTCGGCGGCGTCGAGGCGTCGCCCACGATGCGCCACTCGATGGGCGGCCCGGTGGACGCGCGCACATCGCCCCCGCCGGGCGGGGGGATGTCGAGCGCGCCGTCCGTGATCACCCGCACCCGCGCACCGTCGCCTGCGATCGCCGCCGCCAGCGCGAGCGCGCCGCGAACGTCGGCGCCGACGCCGCCCGGGGCGATGCGGTCGAGCGCGCGGAGGGCCGCGGCGCCGTCGACCGTCGGCGCCAGCAGGACGCGCGGCATGGCGCCGAGCGCCACGAGCGCTACCCGGCCGCTCGCGCCCGCGATCGCATCGGCGACCGCCGACTTGGCCGCCGGCCACCGATCGCCGGCGGCCATGCTCAGCGTGGTGTCGACGACGACCGCCAGGTCACCGCTTTGCGCCGGCCGGCCCGGGCGTTCGGGGCCGGCCAGAGCGACGCCCAGCAGCACGGCGCTGCCGACGTGCAGCGCCAACAGCACGGTCGGCGGCACCCGCCGGCGGCGAAGCGGCTCGGCGACGCGCAGCGCGAGCCACGGGATGAGCGATGGAACGATGGCATCCGCCACGCGGCGGCGCCGTCGATGCAGCCACAGGATCACGGCGACGGCGGACAGCGCGGCGAACCCGATCGGGTGGCGCCACGTCATCGGCGGCTCCGGAATCGGCGGCTCCGCATCGGCGAACCATGTTGCTTGATCGCCACGACCTACTCCACCATGCCGCGGTGCCGCAGGTGCGGGATCACGGCTTGCTCGAGCGGCCAGTCGGCGTTCAGCAACGCCCATCCGGCCCCGGCGGCCGCGCAGCGCCCAGCAAGACGATCCAGCCGAACGCGCAGCGCGGACACGTAGGCGTCGCACAGTTCGTCGTCCAACTGCAGCGTCAGACGCTCGCCCGTCTCGCTGTCGATGAGAGCGACGGGGCCGTCGGCGGTCGGGCGCAGCTCACGCGGATCGAGGATCTGCAGCAGCGAGCGATCCCAGCGCGTGCGCGGCGCGAACGCCAGGGCGCGGTCCAGGTCGTCCACGCGCCACAGGTCGCTGATCACGATCAGGGCGCCCCCTGATGCGTCGCGCACCAATGTTCGCACCGCCGGCGCGAGAGCCGTCATCGTGGCGGGGTGGGGGTCCAGCGCGGACAGGTAGCTCAGCAGGCCGGAGGCCCGCGCCGCACCCGCCGCGGGGCCCCACGGCGCTGTCGGTCCGGGCGGCCACGGGGAGACGACGACGCGATCGCCGCGCGCGAGCCCAAGCCAGCCCAGCGCCGCCGCCAGCTCGAGCGACAATCGCCACTTGCGCGCTGAGGCGGCCATGGACGGGCTCACGTCCAGGAGGATTCGGACCTCCGCGGCCTGCGCGACCCGCCCGAGCTTGACGAACACGGCGTCGTGCCGCGCCAGGGCGGGCCAGTCGATGTGCCGCAGATCGTCGCCCGGCGAGTACGCGCGGTGGTCGACGAAGTCGGCGGCCGGCGTCCGCCGACGGCCGGTGCGCGCGCCGACGGCGGGCGCGACCTGTCGCACGCGCAGGGCAAGGCGTTCCAGCCGTCGCATGAACGCATCGTCGAACCGCAGCGCCGCGCCATCGGGTCGGGCGATGGGCGGCCCTTGATCGTCGCGTCGTCCCGCGTCGGGGATCGCGGGGCGGCGGCGCGACGCGAGGGCCGTGCGGACGCGCTCGATCATGGCGATGCCTCTTGGGGATCGGCCTGCCCGTCGCGGGCGAAATACCGTCGTACGGCCTCGCGCTGCGCGGGCGGCACGCCATCGGCGCCGGCGCCGCCCTGCCCGCCGCGCCCGCTCGAACCGCCGCCATCGACCCGGCCAGGCGCCCCTTCGCCCGCGCCGAGCGGTGCATGGCCGATCGGCGCGACGGGCAGCCCACCGGCGGCGCCGCCGGCCAGGGCGGCCGTCGTCGGTGCGGGGCTGAGACGGCCCGTGGCGGCGCCAGAGGCCATCGCCGTCGCGCTCGGGCCGAGGTCGCGGTTCACGAGCGATGCGAGCGCGTCCGCCAGGGCGCCCAGGCCGTTCGCGGCGGCCGGCGGCGTCGGATCGCGCATGCCCTGGCCGGCCTGCGCGGCGGCCAGGGCCAGGGCGGAATCGATGGGCGCGATGGCCTTCGAGGCGTCGGCGAGGGCATCGGCCAAATCGGCGCGGCCGACGCTTGAGAGTTCCTCCGCATGGTCCGCGAGCGAGCGCAACGCCTCGGCGGCGGCCTGCGGATCGCCGTGCGCGAGGGCCTCGACGACGCCGTGGGCGACGGCCTGATCACGCAGCGCAGATGCGAGCCCGTTCTCGGCCGGCCCTGGTGAGCGTGCGTCGCCCGCTTCGGCGCCGGCGTGGGCGGTGTCGGCGCCGATCGCGCTTCGGCCGGCGATGGCCGGCAGCGGCGAGGGGACGGGACCGGTGCGCCACCGATCGGCCAGCAACGTGCCGCCGACGAGGATCAGCCCGAGCGCAGCGGCGGTCTCGATCTCGACGGCGATCCGATGGGGTTCGTGCCGATCGGCGGCTCGGAGGTGCGCCAGCCGTCCGGCGGCGTCGTCCAGGAGCTGGGATTCGAGCGGGGTGCGCGGGCCGCGCGCGTCGACCTCGACGGCGGTGACCAGCAGGTCGTCCAGCGCCAAGCGCCGATCGATCGCTCGAACGTCGATGCCGGCGCCGTGATGGACCGACCACGCCCAGGCGGCCGCGAAGGCCGCCGCCGTCGCGGCGGCGAGCACCGGCCAGCCGACGGCCTGGGCCCCGAACAACCGGGCGGCAAGCGCGCCGAGCGGGACGAGGAGGGCGAACCAGAGCGCGCGCCCCGCTGCCCTTTGGTGGTGGGACACGCGCAGCTCACGCCGGAGCTGGCCGTATCGAACGCGGAACTGGATCATCGGCCGGCGATCCGTTGGTCCGCCGTGGGGCCGGGGCGCGCGGCGGCTGGCGCGCGTTGCTCGACCGCCGACCCGGACGTCGCGCTCGACAGGCGGCGACGGCGGCGGACGGCGTGTGCCAACAACGCGACTCCGGCGAAAAGGCACAGCCACCCGATGGGCGCGAGCCGGCCATCGAGCCGCTCGAGCACGGCCCGTGCCCGCGCGGCGGCGACATCGTTGCCCAGTCGCGCATACGAGGTCGCGGCCGCGGCGGCGGCGCGCCGAGCCTCGAATACCCGCCACGGTGGAAGGCGATCCGCCCGCGAAGCGTCCGCATCCGCGCGCAGGCCCATCGCCGCCCGGGAGTCCAACTCCGCCGCGTTGTCGACGACGCCATCGGCGCCGACCTCCGCGGCGCGGGTTTTGGCCTCCGCGGCGGCCGTCCGCGCACGCGCGTAGTCGCCGCCCGCCAACGCGGCGACGGCCGTGCCGAGGGTGCGGTTGGACGCCGCGCCGCCTTCCGCCCGCGCCAGGAGCGAACGGGCGTCGTCCGCCGCGGCGCCGGGCGGGGTGACGGCCACGACTGCGCGCAACAGCGCCGCGACGCGCCCGTCCTCGCCGATGGCCAACAACTGGCGCGCGGGGCCGAGATCGGGGCTGAACAGTGGGTGTTCGCGCCAGCCGCCATCGACATAACTTGGAAGCCAGAGCCGCCACGCCGCTTCCGCATCGTCGAAGCTCGTGCCGCAGGCAAGGGTGAACGCCTCGCGAAACGGCACGTCCGAGGCGGACGCGGCCGGCAGCGCCGCCAAGCACTCGAACCCGCGCGTCTGGACGACGTAGACCGCGATCGAGAGGCTTTCGGGGTACGTGATGTCCGGTTTAAGATACGACGATCCGGGCGCCGACAGGTCCGACCACGGCACGAGCGCGCCCCGCGCGTGCGCGGCGCGGAGGGTCGCCACGCCGGCCTGCGTGGCGGAGGTGGGCGGCATGAACAGCCGGGCGATCCCCTCCTGAAAGGCGCCGGGCAGCCGTCCGTTGGACGCATGCGCCAACAGCTGGTGCCCGAGCGCATAGCGCACCGCAATGTCCAACGCGCCCATGTCGACCGCATCGTCCGTCGTTCGAGGGACGACGACCGCCGCTTCGCGGCGCGGTCGATGCTCCTCGGCCCACACCCCTGACACGAGCCGGCCGAGCGGATGGTCCTTTGCGTACGCGTCGTCGCTCTCGTACAAGCGGAGCGTAAAGGGCGTAGGCAGTACGACACCGAGCGCCGCACTGAGCCGGGCGTACGCATCGGGCGCACGCGTCGTCAGGGCGGATGCCGCGGACGCGGACGGGGCGCGATACAGAATTCGAAGGGGCGGCGCGTCGTCGGACAGCCAGGGCGCATCGGACGCCGCCATCGCTGTCGGTCGCTCGTCCCGCATCCGCGCCGCCGATGAGGTCGCCCGCGCGGGGACGGCGGTGCCGCGAAGCGCGAAGAACGCCGCCGCTATGAGCACGGGGCCGACGCGGCGTGCTGGCATCGAACGCGGCCGCCGAGCGGTCGGCCGTCGGTGTTCGGACGCGACGATACGATGTCCGGACGCGATGCGACCGCCGCGGACGGCTCCGCGGCCCGAACGCCTGTTGGACGCGAGCGGCCACCATCCGGGCGAAGGCATGCGCGGGTTCCGGCTCCGGGATCTCAGGATGCAGGCGTCGATGCTAGCACAGTCGGCGTTGGGGTGGATCGGCCCATTGCACGTCCTCGCGCCGGGCGATCGCGCGCGTCACGGCCGCGCGGTGGGCGCCGTCCTACAGCGCGCGCAGCATGACGTATCGCTCGCCGTGGTGCGCCGATCGCGTTCCGCGCGGTCCGAGCGCGGCGATGCGTGGCGCTACGTGCGGGCGGCCAATCGCAAGAAAGGGTTCGCATGAACGCTCTGATCATCGGTGGCACCCGCTTCGTGGGCCGACACCTGGTCGCGTCGCTCCTGGACGGCGGCCACGAAGTCACGCTGCTCACCCGGGGACGCACGAACCCCGACCTCTTTCCAGGGCTCGATCATCGGATAGGCGATCGGGACGGCGGGCTGGATGTCCTCGGGGACGATGCGTGGGACGTCGCGTTCGACACCTGCGGCTACGTGCCGCGGGTCGTCCGCGCGTCCGCCGAGCGGCTCGCGGGGCGGGTCGGGCGCTATGCGTTTGTCTCCACGATATCCGTATATGCGGAGGACGGCGACGCGGAGGACGGCAACGCGGAGGACGACGTCGGCCCCGACGAGATGTCGCCCGTCGGCGTGCTGGAAGATCCGGCGGTGGAGACGGTCGACGGGGCGACGTACGGACCCCTCAAGGCGCTGTGCGAGGGCGTCGTGCGCGAGGTGTACGGCGACGCGGGCCTGATCGTCCGCCCCGGCGTCATCGTGGGGCCACACGACCCGTCCGACCGCTTCACGTATTGGCCCGCGCGCGTGGCGGCGGGCGGCATGTTCGTGGCGCCGGAAGGGCCATCCGCACCGCTGCAGTACATCGACGCGCGTGACCTGGCCGAGTGGATGGTGCGAGCGGCCTTTGCGGGCGTCGGCGGCACGTTCAACGCCGTCGGCCCTCTCCCGGCGGCGACGTTCGGCGATCTGGTTCAATGCGCCCTGGCAGCGTCCGGCGCGGATGCGACGCCGATCTGGGTATCGCCCGAGGCGCTGGCGGCCAACGAGGTGCGGCCGTGGTCGGACCTGCCGATGTGGCTCCCGCCGGGCGGGCGGGCGCTCATGCACAGCCGCAACGATCGCGCTGTCGCCGCGGGCCTTTCGTTCCGCCCGCTGTCGGTGACCGTTGCGGACACGCTCGAATGGCACCGCGGCCGCCCGGACGGCGCAGCGCTGGCCGCCGGGCTGACGACGGAGCGGGAGGCGGCGCTGCTCGCGGCCATCGCCTGACGAGATCGTCGGTTCGGCCGCGTTTGGTGCGATCGCACTGGCCGGACATGTCCCAAGCGCCGGTCCCGCGCTACACTTGGAGGCTATGGCCGACGGATCGCTGGCGTCCTCGACGTGAGGTGCACCCACGTGCGAGGTTGAGTCGATCGGGCGGTCCGATCGATTCCGTTCGGTCCAAGCGTAGGGGATGACGATGCTGATCAAGTACTTCTACGACGCGGCGTTGGCGCAGGCGTCCTACATGGTCGGCTGCCACGCGACCGGCACGGCGTGCGTCATCGATCCGATGCGCGATGTCGCGCCGTACATGACCGCGGCCCGCAAGAACGGTCTGCGGATCACGCACGTGACCGAGACCCACATCCATGCGGACTTTGTCAGCGGCCTGCGCGAGTTGGCCGCGGCGACGGGCGCGACGGCCTACGTGTCGGACGAGGGCGGACCGGACTGGCGGTATGCGTTCGCGGATGCGCCCGGCATCGTCCGTTTGCGGGACGCGGATTCGTTCGAGCTCGGCCGCATCCGGTTCGAAGTGATGGCGACGCCCGGCCACACCCCCGAGCACATCGCGTTCGTCGTCACGGACACGGCGGCGGCCGACGAGCCGATCGGCGTGTTCACGGGCGACTTCGTGTTCGTCGGGGACGTCGGGCGGCCGGACCTGCTCGAGACGGCGGCCGGTGTCGCCGGCACGAAGGAGCACGGGGCGCGCCAGCAGTTCGCTTCCGTCGCCCGGCTCGCGGCGATGCCGGACTACCTGCAGCTGTGGCCCGGCCACGGCGCCGGCAGCGCGTGCGGCAAGGCGCTCGGGGCGATCCCTTCCACGACGCTCGGCTACGAGCGCCGCTTCAACCCCGCGTTCCAATTCACCCGCGAAGACGAGTTCGTCCGTTGGCTGCTCGACGGGCAACCCGAGCCGCCGCGCTATTTCGGGCAGATGAAGAAGGTGAACCGGGACGGACCGGCGCTGATCGCGGAGCTGCCTACGCCGGCGCCGCTCGATCGGGCGGCGATCGAGCGCCTGCTGTCGGACGGTGCCCAGGTGATCGACCTGCGATCGCAAGCGGCCTACACGGCGGACCACCTCGGCGGCACGATCAGCATCCCCGCCACGCGCGACAACTTCTCCACGTACTTCGGCTGGGTCGTCGAATACGACCGGCCGTGCTACGTCATCGTCCCCGAGCCGGCGGCGCTCGCATCCACCCTTACCGCGCTGCGCGCCATCGGTGTGGACGACATCCGCGGCTGGGCGGACGCGGAGACCGCGCGGGCGGGCGGCCGAGCGCTCGCGACGATCTCGGTGGAAGAGTTGTCCGACCACCTGCGCGCGGGCGACGCTCCTATCGTCGACGTTCGCGGGCTGTCCGAGTGGCGCGCGGGCCATCTGCCCGGCGCGGTGCACATCCCGCTGGGAGAGCTCGTGGCGCGCCGCGCCGAGCTGCCGAGCGGCCGACCGCTGATCGTGCAGTGCCAGACCGGCTACCGGGCGCACATCGCCGCATCGCTACTCGAGCGCGCGGGCGTGGACGGCGTCGTGAGCGTGCTCGATCCGCGGTCGGAGTTCCTTCGGCTGTGCCAGGCGACGGAAGCCGCATAGGACAGCGTCGTCGCGTCGACGTGGAGGGGGCCTACGCCGACGTGCGATGCGGCGACACCAACGGTTGGTAGAGGTAGCCGACGCCGCGAACGGTGTGGATCGTTCCGCTCGACGGTCCGTGGCGGCCCTCCTCGAGCTTGCGGCGGATCCAGTGCACGTGGACTTCGAGCGTTCGCGTGTCGTCGACGAAGTCGGTGTGCCACACCTCGCGCATGAGAAATTGGCGCGTGAGCACTTGGCCTTGATGGGTCAGGAAGGTCTCGAGCAGCCGGCACTCTTTTGGGGTTAGGTGGAACACGTGTTGGCCGATCACGAGCGTGCGCTCCCCGACCTCGAGGACGAGATCGCCGGAGCGGAGCACGTATGGCTTCGCGTCGCTGCTCAACAGTCCACGTTCGCGTTCAGACGTGCAGGATGCGGCCGCACGCGGGGCAGCGCGTCAACACGGCCGCCGCGCGCTGAGCCTCGGCCGTCGTGAGGGAGCGGCCGCAGCCGCCGCAGGCATCGCCGGTCACCTTGGCGACCGCGATCCCATTCGAGCGCGGATCCGAGCGGAGGCGGGTGTAGAGGGCAAGGTCCGTCGCTTCCACATGGGTGAGCGCCTCGGCGATGCGCGGCGCCAACGCCGCCAGCATGGCTTCGAGCTTGCCGTGCGCCTCGATGAGCTTGGCGTCGTTGCCCGCGGCCGTCGCCGCCGCCTGCGTCAGAACGCCCTGGGCCACATCGACCGCGGCCGCCGCCTCATCGCGCGAAAGCATCAAGCGGAGCGCGCGATCGTCCAACACGCCCAGCTGCCGGCGATGGGCGTCGATGTTCGCCTTTTGCGACTCAAGCTCGCGCACGGAGCCGCCGTGGCCGTCGTACAAGCGCTTCTCTTCCGCGGCAATCCGATCGCGCAGGGCATGGCGCTCGCTCTGGCAGGCCTCGAGCGACGTCTCGACGGACGCCAGCGCCCCCGTGCGCTCCTCGAGCGCGCCGCGCGCCGCGACAACGGCCGGCGCGCGGCCGAACACCGCGTCGACGCGGACCAGCTTGGCGCGGGCGGCGTCGCTTTGCGATTGGAGCGTCTGGAGATCGAAGAGCGGTTTGGTGCGTGACATCGGCTGTCGATGGTCGGGCGGTTCCCGTGACGGCGCGCGCCAGGATTGTAACGGGCCGCCTTAAGGTTGGCAATGCGCTCGGCTTCGCCGGCGATCGTGGTGGGCCGTCATGGTCGCATCCGTGTCGGATCGTA
>JBDTSC010000026.1:0-19560 GCA_039931375.1 Ardenticatenales bacterium | reverse complement strand
GGCACGAACCGATACCCCCGCCCCCGAACCGTCCGCACGTACTGCGGGCGCCCGGGTGCGGCTTCGATCTTTCGTCGCAGCCGACTCACCAACTTCTCGACACGGGCGTCGTCGATCGTGAGGGCCGCTTCGGCGCCCCACAGCGCGTGGATGATGTCCGTCTTGCTGCACAGCCGGTTCGGATGGCCGCAGAGGAGTTTCAGCAAGCTGAACTCGAGCGCCGTAAGGTGATCGATCCGCTGGCCGTCGACGAGGACGTCGCCGTTCTGCTCGTCGATCGAAAGGCCGGGCGTGGGCGGATCGTAATACACGGGCACTGCGGGGCGCTCGGGCGTCCCGGCGGCCTCCGCCGGCGGTCGCGTCGGCGCAGGGGAGTCGGCGGCGACGGACGCGAACGCCATCGACCCCGTCAGCTGATCGAGGTGGAGATCGGCGACGGCCGCGCGGATCGCATCGTGCAGCGCGACGCCTTCGAGCCCTCGACGTCGTCCGTGCACGAGCGCGAAGGCGCTCGCCTGGATCACCGTCGGGTGGCCGCCCGATAGATCGAGGATCAGCCTGGCGTCCGCCTCGTCGACCGCGACGGAGGCGCTGCCGACCCGCCCGAGCAACGCGCGAACGTGGTCGTCCGACAGCGGCTTCAGGACCACGGACGTGAACAGCGTGGCGAACGGCGACCCGCGCCACGACTCGATCTCCCGTGTGACCTCGTGCAGCGGCCGCTCCGTGGCGACGACGAGCGCCAGGTTACGCGGCGTGCGGCGCGCGAGCGTCGCGGTCTGCGCCAGGAAGTGGCGGCACTCCGTCGCCTCCTCCGCCGAAGCGGCGTGCACGGCCCATTCGAACTCGTCGAGCAGGAGGACCAGTACGCCGCCGTGGTCGTCCATATCGTCCAACGCAATCTCGACCGCCAGCAGATCGACGATCGGGGTGGTCGCCAATGGGGCGAGCGCCGTCGCCGCGGCGCCCGGGACGCGCGCGATCAGCCGGGCCACGCGGCGCCAGAAGGCCTCGAACGTAAACGGGGTCACGCTCTGTACGTCGACGTACAGCAGCGTCGTCGCCGGCGGCTCGGCCCCGACGCGGGCGGCGACCTCAGGGTGGGACACATGGAGCAGCAAGCTCGACTTGCCGCTGCCCAGCGAACCGCTGATCGCGACGTTGCCGCGCTGGGACGCCAGAATGTGGCCGAAGATCAGGTCGATCTCCCGCTCGCGATCGACGAACACGGATCGGTCGGCCGGGGTGTGGGGGGTGAACGGGTTGTCCGCCACGCGAGCGGGAGACATCGAGCGGTCGGCGCCTGGTGTTTTCATGATCCGCCCTATGGGCTGAGCGGCCCGGCATCCGGAGGTCCGGAGCCGTCGACCCGGGCTGCCGGGCCATGGCCGAGATCGGTGCGCTGCCCCTCGCGGGCAGGGACGTCGTCCGGCACCGCCGAATCGCGCAGCAGATGACGCCGAGACCAGAGATATCCGCCGAAGATCACGGCCGGCAAGATCACAAGCAGCGGCCAAAGCTGCGGCTGCCACGACGCGGGGGCGCGCCAAGCGAGTACGATGCTGATGACAGCCAACCCAATGGTGAACGTGGCGAAGGCCTTGAGCGTGACCGCCACGTCCACTTCGAGCCGTTCCCGCCGCGTCTGCTCCTCGCGCAGGCGCGCCTCGAGCACGGCGCGCTCGAGCTGCTGTCGCCGCCGCTTCAGGCCCTCCGCTTCGAGATGCCGCTGCTCAAGCTCCGTCACCGCCTGTTGGATCACGGCATCGTCCGGCACGTAGCGCAGCGCCTCGCGATACGCTTCTACCGCCTGCTCCCATCGTCCGGCCGCCAGGTGTGAGCCGGCGGTCGCGCGCCAGGTGTTCCGCATGCGCTGCCGGGCGAGCGCGTCGTCCGGCGTGATGTCCAGCATTCGCTGATAGTGCGGCCGAGCCTGGTCGAAGCGTCCCTCGGACTCGAGGGTGATGCCGGCGTCGCGGTGGGCCGCCACGAGCCCGTCACGGGCGCTCTCAACGTCCGTGCGATACGCCTTCTCGAACGCGTCGATCGCGTGCTCGAGCTGGCCGAGCTCGTACAGCGCCTGCGCCAGTCCGAGCTGGGCGCGGGCGTGGTTCGGGTTCGCGGCCAAAGCGCGATGGTACGCCGCGATCGCTTCCCCCAACAGCCCGTCGTGATGGAGCCGCCGCGCCTGCTCGTAGTCGCGCACGGCGCGCGCGCTCACCTGTTCGAGCTCGCGCTTGGCCTCGTCGAGCGAGTGCTTGGCCAGGATCCACTGGCGCAGGAAGTCGACACGGAAGCGAAACGCGTCGCGCCCGACCGGCTCGATGATCTCCCATTCGGTCAGCACCTGCGGCGCGGTGGAGAGTTCCATCCCCTGCAGCCGGACGCCGTGCTCATGGAGCGCCTGGCCGATTCGACGCAGGCTGGCCACCTCGTGGGCCTGGGTGAGGTGCGCGACGGTGGCCAGCAGAAATCGCTCGGCCGGGGGAAACTCGTCCCAGAACCAGGCGAGGCCGCCCATGCCCAGCTCCATCGCGGTCTCGAGCACGTCGTCCGAGATGTCGTGGGCGCCGATCCGGTCGTTGCCGCGGCGCAGGCAACGGTCGACGAGCTCGTAGCATAGGAGCTGGAGGAAGTACGGGTGCCCGGATGTCAGGGCGTGCAGTCGCTCGATCGCGTCCTTGTCGAAGCGGACGAGCCCCTTGGCCGGCTCGACGATGAGGTCGGTGGCCGATGCGCGATCGAGGGCCGAGATCCGCTTGCACTGCGCGCTCTTGAACGTCGCCTTGATGCGGCTCGGCAGCTCATCGAGGCGACGACCGACGACGAAGATGAACGTCAGGTGCCGCTGCTCGTCGATCAGGAGATCTTGCAGGTAGCTGAAGAGCACGTGGTAGGCGGCGTCCGGCGGAACGTGCTCGCCGCCGAGCACGTCGAACTCGTCGACGAGCACGAGCAGCCGATCGTGGCCGATGACCCGGTACACCTCGGGCAGGAAACCGTACTGGAAGAACGTCTCGTCTTCGAACGCGGCGCGCGGCGGCAGCTCGATGGACAGCGTGCGGCAGATCTCGCGCGCCAGCCCGAACAGCACTTGGTCGAGCGCGTGCTCGGCGCGGCCCTGCAGATCGAAGTAGATCGGCCGGCAGCCGGCGGGCGTCTCGCCGGGCTGGCGAAGCTGGTGCAGTAGGCTGGTCTTGCCGATCCGACGCTGACCGAACAGGACGATCACGTTCTGGTAGGGGCTATTGAGCGTGTTGCGGACAAACTGGAGCACGGAATCGCGCCCATAGAATCCGACGCCGTTCGTCAGGGGCGTCAGGATGTACGGGTTGGCGATGGCCTGGCCCGGCTGCATATCAGGCGGGCGCCATGGATTCGCGCCGTTGGAAGACGTCCTGCACGCTCGCGTTCTGGAAGCGATAGCCCTGCCCGCGGATGCTCTCGATGTGCTGGAAGTCGCCTTCCTCCGTCTCGTCGATCTCGACTTCCTTGCGCAGGCGGCTGATCGTCTTCTGGATCATCGCGTCCGTGACCCCGAGCGTGTTGCCGCTGTACTCCGGCCACACCGCGGCGGCGATGTCATCCTTCGTGACGACGTCCCCTTCGCTCTCCATCAGGAAGCGTAGCAGGGCGAACTCCTTGGGCGGCAGCTCGATCGTCCGCTTCTCGATGCGGACTTCGCCGGTTTCGGCGTTCAGCTCGATGCGCGTCATCTGGCGGCGCACGAAGTCCGCGAACGCTGTGGAGAAGATGTGATCCTCGAGCATGTAGCCGCGGCGCTCGAGGCTCGGCAGCGCCTTGGTCAACACCGAGTGCGCGCGCGGATCGTCGCCATGGCCCACGGCGACCAGACAAAGCGCCTCGCGTTCGCTATCCGGCAGCTTTGGCCAGGCGTCGGCGAACAGGTGCTCGTTGCGGGCTCGGAACTCCTGCTCGACGTCCGCGATGGACTCATCCGTGATCGTGCTGGCGTCGCCGACGTGCACGTAGAGCAGCGCCATCGCCACCTGCATGTAGAACGGGAACCGACCGGCCAGCCGGTCGATCACCGGGCGCACCCGCCGAAAGTCGAAGTCGGCCAGCGCCGAGATCTCGGCGACGAAGTGATCCGCTTCCTCGGGCGTGAAGGAGCCCATGTACACCGTGCGGAACATGTTGAAGAACGGCGATCCGCTGCCCCAGTCCTCACGGAACCGACCGAGCTCGAGCCGGCTGGCCACGACCGGGGATACGTCGTACTCGATCAGCAGCCCGCGAAACCACTCCCAGAAGCTGCCCTCGTAGCCGGCGAGCACGTCGAACTCATCGACGAGCAGGACGAGCCGCTTGCCCCGGAACGAGAGGTCTTCGAGGTAGTCCTCGATCCATGCGCGATCCGGCGTCGCCCCGAAGTCGGCCCCGGTCTCCTCGTCGGCGCGGCGGATCGCGAGCGCGATCCGCCGGAAGAGAGACTCCGGGGAGTCCCCCGCCAGCTGGGCGTTTACGAACACGAACAGAAGTCGTTCGAGATCGTCGGCGCCCAGGTGCTTGGCCTGCTGATCGGGGTGCAGCATCTGGTAGAGGATGGACGTGTTCCCGCATCGGTGCTCGCCGACCAGCGCCGCCGGCTGCATGTTCTGTACGGACTCGAACAGCTCTCGGAGCTCCCGATCGCGGCCATAGAAGTCCTCGGGCGTCTTGATCGGCTTGCCGAGGACGAACGGAGTGCGTTGCTCACTCATGGCGGAGCTCCTCAAGTAGGCGGTTGTACTCATCGTTTTGCTCGAGCCAGATGCGCACGAGCTCCATCGTGAAGCCGTACTGCCGGCCGTAGCCCTCGCCGGCGCGCTCGGTGATGAAATCGCGATCGACCAGCTGGCGCATCACCTCGATCCCGTCTCGCTTGGGCACTTCAGCGTTGTCCTGTTTGAGCGTGTCGAGGATGTCGTCCAGACCCACGTACGGCCGCCCGTCGTCCGTTACGCGCGACACGGCGGCCAAGAGGATTCGTTCCTCGCGCGTCAGCGACTGGTAGCCGTTGCGAATGATCCCGGTGGTCTCCTGAACGGTGGTCTGAAGCGCCCGATCGACATCGCGCAGCGTCGCGAAATTCTTGCGGTCATGGCGGCAGAGGTTGACGATCTCGTGGCAGATGTACTGGATGAAGTACGGCTGCCCGGCCGTCACCCGCAGGATCTTCTCGACCGCGAGGTCATCGTACCACAGCACGTCCTGGACGGGCTCGCGGATGAGGCGCTCGGCCTCGTCCCGTTCGAGGAAACTCACCTTGCGCCGCAGCGCCGTGTTGAAGAGGATGCTCGTCGGGTTGCGGAGCATCTCGGAGACCTTGTAGGCGCCGGTGAACACGAAGCTGAGGCCTTCCTGGTGCTGCATCAGCCCGCGGATCGTGTCGAAGACGTACGGACTGACCTGGCCGTTCTCCACCGCCTCGATCAGCAGGTCGAACTCGTCGCAGATGATCACCGCCCGTCGGTTGCCCTGGATCGCCTGCCGCCCGATCTCCTCGCCGATGTCGACGAACTGTTCGAGCGGGTTGTCGACGAACTGCTCCCGCTCGGGGCGCTCCAGGGCGAAGCCCTGTCGGCTGAGGCCCGTGGCGGCCTTGCGGGCCATCGCGTACAACACGTCCGTCGTCGTGCCGAGGGCGTAGGCGATCGATTGGAGGTCGATGAGGACGAACGCGTACTCGGGCAGATGGTGCTGCAGCTGGTACAGCACGCTGGTCTTGCCCGTGCGGCGCTCACCGTACAGCACGAGCACGTTCGCCTGGTACGTGCCCGAGAGGTTCTCGCGCACCCAGTCGAAGATGCTGCCGCGGCCGTAGAACATCTCGCGCGACTTGACGGGCGGTCCGGCGATGTACGGGCTCGGCCCGATCTCGCGGTACTCCTGCTCCTCGACGAAGAAACGCACCTGCTGCGTGAACGTCTTGAGCTGGCCCTCGCCCTGCGGGTCGTCGTACCGGACGTCGACGGCCAGCGGGACGATGCCGGCGCCGTGCCGCCGCACGGTGAACTCGACGGACAACCGGTCGCCCTGCCCGAGCGGCGGCAGGTAGTGGGTCGGCGACGACTGGAGCACGAGCTCGCCCTCCGGCGCCGGCAACGTCATCTGGATGTTCGACGCCAACCCTTCGCCCGCGTTGACGATCTCGAACACGAGCACGGCCGTCGTGTCGATGTCGCGGATGCGGACGTTCTCGGTGCGGACCTCGAGGTCGAGCTCCGCCCGCCCTTGGAACTCCCGGATCGCAGCGTTCGTCAGCGTCCGCCAGTGGTCGACGACGCCGAGCAGGACGCGGTCGTGCGGCACCCCGAGGTCGCCGGCCAGCGTCTGCAGGTCGTTGAGCTGCGCGATCGCGTTCAGCAGACCCTTTTCCTTGGCTGAGCGCTTCCCGGAGCGGTTGTAGTACTGCACGGACTGCGAGATGAGCCGCAGCTGGCGCATCGCCCGCTGGGCCGCCGGGCGCAGCCAGTGCTCCGCGTCGATCCAATCCAGTTCCTGCTCGGCGGTGCCGATCCCGCCGAGGCTCTGCACGGCCAAGAACTTCTTGGCCGTGATGAACGTACGATGCAGCTCGAGCGCCGGGGGCCACCACTCGATCGTCGTGGCCAGGTACACCAGCTCGTCGACGTCCAGCGGCTCGACGAGCATGCGATGGTAGGTGCGCGCGAGGTTGGCGGATGTGTGACCGCCGGCGCGCGCCGCCGTGCCCGCCCGCTCGAGCACCCGCAGGCTGCCCTCGAGGTCGATCTCGCCGGGCCGCGCGTTCAGCGCCGTGATCAGCGGTACGACCGCGGACTCGCCGATGCTGGCCAGCACGTCCGTCGCCGCCTGCCGGAGCCGCTTGTCGGACGCCGCGAGGGCGTCGATGAGCACGGGGGTCGCCGCGTCCGGGTCCACGCTGGCGAGGACGTCGAGCAAGGTCAGCGCGGTCGGGACGTCCTCCTCTGTCGCCCAACGCTCGACCAACGCCGGTCCGGCGCCGGCGGGGTCCGCCGCCGCCAGCGCATGCATCGCCGAGCGGCGGACGATCGGGTCGCCGTCGCCGATCGCCCGCCGCAGCACGGCGGCGACGGACGGATCGACGAGCTTGCCGAGCGCCTCGACGGCCTGCCGTCGATCGCCGACCTCGCTGCTGAGCAACCGGGTCTCGAACACGAGCAGGAGCTCGGCCGTCGGCGGCTCCGGCAGCTTGAGGAGAATCTGCGCCGCCTCCCAGCGAACGCGGGCATCCTTGTGCTTGAGCGCCGCCAGCAAGGCATCGCGGGCGTCGTCCTTCAGCTGCGAGAGGCTTCGACGCGCCTCGTCCTGCACTTCGAAGCGGCTGTCGCCGAGCGCGGCCACGAGGTGGCGCGCAGCCAGCTCGCCGCCGCGCGTCTGCCCTACCAAGCCCAGGAGGGCCGCCGCTTCGCTGCCGTTGCGCTGCCGAACATCCGCCACGATCGCGCCGAGCGCGGCGAAAACGTTGTCGCCCATCGCCCGCAGGATCTCGACCAGCCGGTTTTGCGTCGGCGGATCGGAGCCGGCGTACGCCGTCACGAGATCTCGCACCGCCGGCGCCCCGATGCGCATGAGGGCGGCCGCCGCGCTGTCGAGGCGGGCGGCGGATCGTTCGCCGAGCGCATCGTCCAGCGTCACAAGCTTCACCAACGCGGGCACGGCCGGCGCGCCGATCGCTGCCAACGTCTCCGCGGCCTCGTTGCGGCCGGTGGCCGATGTGCTGTCAAGGAGTCGCACGAGGGCCGGCACCGCGCCGATGCCCATCCGGGCCAACCCGTGCGCTGCGGCCTCCCGCACGTGTTCGCTGGGGTACGACAGCTGGCGCACGAGCGGTTGAAGCGACCGGTCGCCGAAGGCGGCCAGCGCGTCCGACGCGGCGGCGCGGACCCCCGGCTCCGGGTCGCCGAGCGAGGTGAGCAACGGCGCGATCGCCGCCGGGTCCTCGAGCGCGCCGAGCGCCCGCGCCGCGGCCTGGCGGGCGAGCGTCGGTCCGTGCGCCAGCGTCTGGAGCACGGGGCCCGAGATGCCGGTCCGCCGCACGGGTTCGGTGCCCATCAGCCCCGCCAGCGCGACCGCCAGCCGCTGCCGGTCCGCCGGAGCGACGGCGATCAGGCGCTCGAGCAGGGCGGTGGCGACGGCCTCGACCAACGGCTCGGGCGCGGTCTCCGCCTCGGCCAGGGCTAGCCCGGCCAGCTCGGCCAGGCCGGATCGTCGCAGCGCATCCGCCAGCGCACCGGCGTCTTCGCCCGACAGGTGCCCGGCCGTGAACACGACGACCGGCTGCCACCACGGATCGCCGGCGCGGTCGAGCAATCGCCCGCGCTGGGCGTCGAAGTCGGCGGCGATCGCTGCCGCGGCGAAGTACGCCTGCGCCGCGGGGTGCACGAACGTGAATCGGTCGTCCGAGAGCCACCACAGCAGGCCCGACCCGCGGCGGCTGGACGGCACGTCGTCCGCGCGACCGATGTCGCTGCCGGCCTCGTGCATGGCCAGCGCCATCGCGGGGAACGTCCGCAGCCCGTCCGGATCGATGAAGGCCACGAAGTTCCCGACGACGTCGTGCGCGCGGAGGCGTGACCCGACGGCGCGGGACAAGCCCGCCGCCAGCCAGCCCGGCCGCGCGACCAGCGACCGCACGATCACGTTCCGTTCGATCACCTGCAGGAACGCGTGCTGGTCGGCGCCGCTTCGCTGCCCCCAGCGCGCCACGAGCGTCTCGACCTCGCCGGGGTCCACACCGGCTACCTCGAGAACGGTGAAGTCCGCTAGGTACGCGGCGTCCGCGGCGTCCCGCATCGCCACGATGACGCGCACGCGCGGGTGACGGCCGACGAGGTCGCGCACCCGTTCGGCCACACGCCGGCGCGCGTCCGCGGGTACGGTGTCCAGCCCGTCGAACAGCAACGTGACGCGGCCGGCCGCCAGGTGGTGCATGAACATCGCCTGCCCGCCCTCGCCGGCCAGCGACTCGACGCTCGCGGCGCAGACCGCCTCGAGGTCGCCGTCCGCCGGCAGCTCCGCCCCGTCGATGTAGACGGGCAAGGACGGGGGCCCTCCGTCGGACAGCAAAGCGCGCCGGCCCGTGGAACGCGCCGACCGGGCGGCGGAGACGGCCTGCCAACGGACGAGCGTGCTCTTGCCGGTGCCGGCCGGACCGATCAGCAATACGTGCCGATGCGCCTCAAGCGCCTCGTCCAACGAGAGCCAGGCGGTGCTGCTGGTCACCGACCACCGCCCTTCGGGCGACGGGGACCAGGGGCGCAGCCGCAACGGGATGAACGCATCCTCGATGCGGACCGGCGCGCCGCCGGGGAGGCGCACCACCAACAGCCGCTGCTCGAGAGCGTCGAGGTACGCGCCGTAGACCCCCCAATGGGTCGCGACCTGCCAACGCAGGCCTCCGGTTGGCCCAAGACGACGCGTCACACCTGCGCTCACCCAACCTCCTCGCGAGCCTGCCGACGAGCGGAGACTATACTCCGCGCGCCCGCAGCACGCAATCCGCGGCTCGCGCCGGCGGTCAGAAATCTGTCAGCCTTTCGTAAGAAGGTCGTCAGGTCGCGGTCAAGCGTGGGATGAAACCCAACAGTAGTATCCCCCACACATTGGAGGCTGCGTCTCCGAAGTCGGCCATCGGTCAGCGATGTCAGGGTTCGGGGAGGCCTCACGGCAGCAATGGGCGGGGGAATCGGTTGCCCCCCGGCCTTGCGGCTGGTCGTCGCACGAGGTGGAACATGCAGAGAGGTGTCGCTCCGTGAAAGTTCTGGTTGCCACCAAGGACCTGGCCGTTTTCGACGTCCTGCAAGGGTTGAACGGACTCGAGTACGACAAGGCGCTGTTTACGGGTCAGATCTATGACGCGCTCCCGGGCGCCCAGCTCATCATCGTGGACTTCGACGATCTGGTGGAACATCCGTACAGCGTAGGGATGCTCCGCGGGATCCTGTCGGACAGCGATGTGCCGTTCGTGTCGAGCGAGGAGTTCCTGGCCGAGCCGGATGCGTGGCTGCGCGAGGCGCGGCGCCTTTCGGGTGACTCGAGCGACATGCCGACGAAGCGAACGATCGCCTTCATCTCCTACTCGGGGGGCGTCGGCAAGACGGTCATCGCCATGGACACGGCCAAGCGGTTCGCGGAGCTCGCCAAGTTGCCGGTCTGCTTGATCGAGTTCACGTACGGCGAGTCGGCGCTCAGCGCGCTCGTCGGCAAGCAGATCCCGGCGCTCTTCGAGCTCGCGACGCAGCCGGACATCGAGCCGTACGTCTGGAACAACGTCACGTTGATCCCGATGGACTACGACAACTCGCGCGACCTGTCGATCCAGCTCCTCGGCAAGTACCTGAAGGATGTCATGCGCGAGCACGTCCTGACCGTCATCGACGCGCGCTGGCCGCACGCCCTGATCGGCGCGGTCCGCGACGAGATCGATCGCTGGTACTGCGTGGCCACGGCCGGTCGCCCGGACGCCGTCGAGAACGCCGAGAAGCTCGCGGCGGAGATGGGACCCAAGGCCGGCGTCCTGATGAACCAGATGAGCGGCATCGTCGACTCCGTCGCGCTCTCGGGTATCGAGCGGAACGTCGAGCTGCCGGTCGTGAAGTCGGCCGACCGCTTCGAGGGCAAGCTGGGCAAGAAGGTCCTGCTCCACACCTACGGCTCCCTTTGGACCGGCTACGAGCCGAAGGGAATGTTCGGGTCGCTGTTCGGAGGCGGCAAGACCAAGAAGGCCGCCAAGCCAGCGGCCGCCACGTCCTGACCGCACGCCTTAGACGCTAGGACAAGGGGGAGCCACGTACCATGAACGTCCGATCCATTGCGCTCATCGCCGGTGTCGGTATCCTCGGCATCGGGTTGCTCATGACGATCTCGAGCATGTTCAACAAGCCGCAGGTCGCCGCGCCGGTCAACGTCGCGGTCGCCGCGGCGTCGATTGAACCGTATACGATCGTCACCCAGGACATGCTCAAGAGCACGACGCTCACGCCGACGCAGGCGCGCGACCGCGGCGCCTACCCGGTCGACTTCGTGCCCGGCAAGATGTCCACCGCTCGTATCGCCCCGGGCGATGTGATCACGACCAAGAACGCGCTGCCGCCCGAAGAGGTCCGCTACGTCAAGGACCTGAACCTCGAGATCGTGTCGTTTTCCGCCGGCCCGGACAAGCTGGTCGGCGGCAAGCTGCGCCCCGGCCACATCGTCAACATCTACGGCGCCGGCCGCGACGACAAGAACCGCCAGTTCACCGTGTTGATCGAACCACGCGTGTGGGTCGTCGGCGTGTCGGCGGGCGGGGGGCCGGTGTCGCAGGCGACGCTACAGCCAGATCCGATCACCGGCGAGATCAAGAAGTCCGGCCCGGACCGCGAGCGCACCGCGACCCTCGTCACCGTCGCCGTCCCGCCGGACAAGGCGTTCCACATCATCGACGCCCTCGGGGCGCAGAAGCTCGACCCATGGCTGACGCTTGCGGCGAACCAGACGCCCGGGCAGCTGTACGCGACCCCCGTCGCGGCGGCGACGGCCACTAACGGCCTCCCGTACGACCTTTCGCTGACCGCGACCGCGTTGTCCTTCATCCTGCAGAGCACGCCGCCGCCGCCGCTGCCGCACACCGGAGGGGGCGCTGGTCGATGAGCAGCGTCGCGCGGTACGACTATAACGAGATCGTCAAGAAGGTTCAGGACTACTGCGTTCGGCGCGAGATCCCGGTCCCGCGCTGGCGTCGGCAGAACGCCGTGAACCCCGAGGAAGAGCTCGCGTTCCACGCCAACGTGCTGCGGGCGATGAAGGAGCTGAAGCTCGACGTCGCCGAGGAGGACCGCCAGGCGGTCGCGCGCGAGGTCGCCAACCGCATCACGGGCCTTGGCGTGCTCCAGCCGTACCTCGAGCAGGAGGGCGTGGAAGAGATTATCGTCCGCAAGGGCTTCGTGCAGATCGAGCGCTCGGGGCAGATCCACGACGTGGGCGAGGTCGCGCCGGACGAGTACTTCTACCGGATGACCCGCCGTATCGCCGACCTCGAAGGCAAGGAGATCGGCGCAGAGGACCCGCAGATCAAGCTCGGTCTGCCGGACGGCTCGCGCTTCACCGCCGCGATCCCGCCCCTCTCCCGCGAGGGAACGGCGATCAACATCCGGCGGTTCTCGCGCAAGAAGCTGACCTTCGAGGACCTCATCGAGTACAAGGCGATCGACGCCGAGACCGCGGAGTTCCTCAAGGGCGTCGCCCGTATGATGGACAAGAGCGCGATCTTCTCCGGTCGCCCCGGCGCCGGCAAGACGACGATCTTGAACGCGTTCACGCAGTACCTGCCCAAGCACTGTCAGCTCAGCCTGGTCGAGACGTTCCAGGAAGTGCAGCCGCAGCTCGGCCACTACGCCCATCTCGTCGTCGAGGAGGGTCACGGTGAGGTCGGCCGCGTCGTCAACGTCGTGTTCCTCCGGATGCGCCCCGACGTCATGATCATCGGCGAGACCGTATCGGAGGAGGCCATCGAGTTCATCATGGGCCTCAACCTGGGCATCACCGCCTACACCACGACGCACGCCCACTCCGCCCGCTTGGCGATGACGCGCATCGAGACGCTGTCCCGCGGCTCGGGCATCCCGCTCGATGAGCGGCGCGAGATCATCGGCTCCGGCCTCGGCCTCGCGGTGCACATCCACAAGGGCTATGACCCGGACAGTCAGCAGTACAAGCGCTTCATGCGCGAGATGATCGCGGTCCACGGCGTCACCCGCGGCACCGGCGAGGCCGTCGAGTATGACTACGAGGTCATCAAGGAGTACGATGCGCGGCGGAAGACTTGGACGCCGCTGCGTGAACCGCGTCGCTGGCGCGAACAGTAGCCGGAGTCCCACGGGAGGCAGGTCATGAACGGACAACTGATCATGCTCGTGGGCGGCTTGGCGGTCGTCGGCTACCTTGTGTACGACGCCGTCTCGTACCGCATGCGCGGGCGGCTGAAGAAGGGCCGCACGGACATCAAGAAACAGGTCAAGAGCACGTACGACTGGCGCGTGTACGCGCTGGGCATCTACACCATCGTCGTGGCGTACCTGTACATCCGCGGCCTCAACCGGGCCGTGCCGCCCGACGGGTTCGACATCACCGAGGTCGCGCCGGACATCAAGCGCGCGATCGCGCCGGCCATCTTCATCCTGTGCGTCGGCGGTTGGCTGACGTGGCGGCAGACGAAGTCGGCCCGCGTCGGGGACCGGCTGCTGATCACCAGCCAGGTGGCGGAGCTGGTCTCCTCGTTCAAGAGCGTCTTCCGGATCCGCCCGACCGTGTTCAACGCGCTCGAAGAGGCGAACAAGAAGATCCCGTCCCCGGTCGGCGGGGCCGTGGCGCACGCGGTGACGACGTTCTACGTCACGGCGCTTCCGTCCAGGGCGTGGAGCGAACTGCGCGAGCGGATCCAGGACCCGTACATGGAGCAGTTCGTGTACATCCTGCAGCGCGGCGAAGACGCCAAGCACGATGATATCGTCATCGCGCTCGAAGGTCTGCTGAAGCGTCTGCGGCGCGCACGAGAGCTGCGCGACCAGTCCGAGGTGAACATGACGGTCGTCACCGGCCAGACGATGATCATCCAGATGATCGCGCTGTCCATGATCGCCGTCATCGGCGCCATCCCGATGCTGCGGGAGCTGTACGAGTACCCGGCCGGCCAGCTCATGTTCGTCGTGATCGCCGGATTCTCCGTGGCGACGAGCTACATCATCCAGCGCAAAGCCATCACGCTGAAGGAAAAGGTTCTCTGATGTCCCCGACGACCCTCCTAGCGATCGTCGCCGTCTTCTTGCTCGTCGTCGGCTTCGCCGTCTTCTGGCGCCCGTTCTGGCGCATCCAGGCCAAGCGCCGCGGTCCGCGCTACGCCCGGTACCGGCCGCGGAACTGGTGGCGGCGGGTGCGCAAGCGCCCCGTGTTCGAGGTCGACATGCCGACCGTCCGCGACTTCGTCTTGACGTTGCAGCTGTCGCTGTCGTTGGCCGAGACGATGGCCGGCGCGTTGAACCAGGCCGCCAAGCAGTTCAGCGAGCGCGGCGCGTTCGGCAAGCGGCTGATCACGCGGGTGCGGTCGCAGCTGCAGGTCGCGCCGGAGACGGTGATCCGCGCGTTGGCGGAGGACTTCAACAACGAGCACCTCGCCGAGCTGTCCGAACGGCTCGAGATGGCCCACGAGGGCGGCTTGTCGTACTCGGAAGCCGTGAACACCACGCTGGACGACATCGAGGAAGAGATTCGGATCATCGTCGAGAAGGACATCGAGCGGGCGCCCGTGCTCCTCACGATCCCGATGATCATGGGCGTCTTCTTCACGACGCTCATCCTGCTTGGCGCGCCGCTGATCCTCCTGTTCGTGAAGAACATGGGCGGTGCGTCGCAGTCGGCGGCCGGCAGCACCGGTATCGGCGGCTTCTAGCGCGCGAGCCGGCATTGCTGACTTTTCCCTGACCCTTTTCGGTCAACCCGCCGATTCGTGCGTCGACCCCCTTGCAATGGGCGCCGGGATCGGTTATACTGCCTCCATCTTATCCGCACTTTCAGGAGGGTACTACCATGGTCAGCACGTTCAACCGGTTCTGGAATGACGAGAGCGGTCCCGAGCTCGTCGAGTGGGCGCTCGTCACCATCATCCTCGTCGTCGCCACCCTCGTGCTCTATGCGGCCGTCGGCCGCACGATCGGCACCGTTCTGTGCTCGATCAAGTGCTGGGTCGCCAAGGTCCGCAACGGTGGAGAGATCGCGAACCTCCAGGACCGGACCGTCTGCGACAACAAGGGTTACGACTGCGCCCAGGGCGAGACCGACTCCTAATCTAGGGGTTATCGCCTAAGGCACTGGACCCGCCAACATCGACGGGTAGCAAACCGGGCAGGGCGGCGCAAGCTGCCCTGCCCGGTTCTTTGTTACCCGGGGTCCAAGCGCCCTGCTGCGTTTGCGTACTGGTGAGCGCCGGTGGTGGCACGAGAATTGCTGACCTAGTTCCTATGTTCAATCGCATTTGTTCGAGGTCCGCGCACCGTTCGCGCCGAGCCGCGCTCGCACGCGGTGGCAGCGAGGCGGGCACCTTCGGGAGGTGGTCACATGCGCACGGTTCTTCAGCGCTTCTGGTCCGACACGTCCGGCGCCGAGATGATCGAGTGGGCGCTCGTGACGGTCGTCCTGCTCTCCACGACGATGTTCATCATCATCCTGCTGCAAGACGAGATCATGAAGTTCTACGAGACGATCTTCGGCGCGCTCGAGAAGGCGCCGCCGGACAGCTTCATCACCCCCTCGACGCCGTAGGGCGGCGCAGTGAATCCAAGGCGTTGGCGGGCCGAGTCGATCGGGCAGGGCCGCTAGACGATGGCAACACTTTCGATCGTGGATCTCGCGGTGCGGGTGGTGATCACCGTTTGGCTGGTGGCCATCTCGGTCCGCGACGCCCGTCACGGCATCATCCTCAACCGGATGACCGCGCCCATCTTCCTGGGCGTGGGTCTGCTCCAGATCCTGTATTCAGCGATCGTCCTGCGGACGACGCCGCTGCTGCCCGGCGAGTCCGTATGGTGGGTGCGGCCGATCTTCGTGCTGCTCAGCTTCGCGGTGTGCTTCGGGCTCTGGATGCTTCACTTCATCGGCGGCGGCGACGCGAAGTTCTTGATGGCGCTGCTGGCGCTCTTCCCGCACAGCGAGTTCCTCGTGCTCATGGCGGTGGTCTTGCTGGTGGTGACGAGCGCGCTGTTTCTCATCGATGTGGTGCGGACGGGGCTGGGCGCGAAGCTGCGTTCGTTTCGCTCGCGGGTGCTGACCGGGGCGCTGCTGCCCACGGAAGCGGAGTTGTCGGAGCACGGCAAGCCGTTGGCGTGGACGTACGCTCTGCCCGCGGCCATCTACGTGTGGCCTTACTGGAGCGGCCTCGCGCCGTACGCCGAACACATCCGGCAGTTCGCCGCAGCGCACGGTTTTTGACCGAGCGCCGCGGTTGGCTCGAGGGAGGATTGGAACGATGAACCACAGGTTCGGCCTTCTCGCGGCCGCCAAGCGCACCCTTTCCCGCACCGCGCGCCGCTTTACGGTGGACCGCCGCGGTGGGACGGCGGTGCAGGCGATGGCGATGATGCCGCTGATCATCATCGCGACGTTCACGCTCTTCAAGATGTGGGAAGTCGTGCAGGTTCGCGAGTCGCTGCACACCGGTTCGTACGAGGCCGTGCGCTACTTGTCGCTCTACCCGCCGTCCGACCCGGACCCCTACTTTTGGGATCAGATCGCGACTCGGATGATCGAGCACGAGCTGCGCAGCAACCCGTGGGTTGATCCGAGCGTGTTCATCGGCGACGCGAGCAATCCGGTCGGGTTGGACGTCACCACGACGTTCGACGGCTCCGACTATGACTGCCGGATGAAGTTCGACATCGCAGTCGATCTCCACTACAGGCTCCCCAACATAGCGCCTCTGCCGGGCGTCACGTTCACGCTTCACGAGTTGCGAAACGGGGAAATCCTATGCAAGTGATCCATTCCGGTCCGCTGGCGCGCCTCGTCCGGCGCTGGCACCAGGATCGTTCAGGCGCGACGCTGGTCCAGTTCGTCGCGGTCCTGCCCGCGTTCGTTCTGTTGGTATACGGCACCTACGTCGGATGGCAGGTGATGAGCGCCCGCGAGCGGCTGTGCAACGCCGCTTGGCAGGCCTCGCGCTACCTGCAGGTGGAGGGCCCGCGTTTTCCTGAGGGGACGGTCTTCCCGGACGACTGGGCCAAGGTCTCCCTCGACTTCCTCAAAGAAGAGGCCGTCGGCTCGCCGCTCCTCGAAGCACAGATTCTGGACATCAACAACGTCAAGGTCTGGTCGAACAACAACCAGCCGACCGGCCCGAAGGCGCCCGCCAGCGGCGAGGACTCGACCGTCCAAGCCGTCGACGACGCTCAGTTCGCGGTGAGCTTCACGGTCGACATCCCTCATCCGCTCCTTCGCATGTGGAACAATCCGGATGCGACGGACGCGGAGAAGCTAGCCCGGTCGCGCCTCAAGCTCAGCTGCCAGCGATTGGCGTACGCCGAGGATCCGCCGGTCGGCGCGACGGCCAAAGCGCGCGGTCGCAGTTGCCCGCCTTGCCGCGACCAGCGCTGCACGCCGGGACCGGCGGGTCCGACCCCAACGCCGTGCAACCCGGGCGACAACTCGGATGCGTGCCGTTGCACGTGCCCGTGCCGGCGCTAGGCAGCACCAGGGAGGTTCGATCATGACCCAGCCAGGGGCCGACAAGGCGCCCGTTACCCTTGCCACACGTTGGCGCGAAGACCGTCGCGGTACGTCGATGGTCACCACCGCGATGACACTGCCGATCCTGTTCCTGCTCGTGATGCTGATCTTCTACTTGATCATGCTGCTCGTGATCAAGTGGCAGCTGGACCGCGGGACCCAGGAAGCGGCCCGCCACATCGGCGAACAAGCGCGCTACTGGGAGATCACCGGCACGCAAACCACGAACCCGTTGAGTCCGACGGAGAAGATCACCGGGACGATGGCGATCCCGGAGGACTTCTACGAGCTCGAGGCGCGCCGCATCGTCGTCAGCCGCCTGAGGGACCTGCGCTTCTACTCCCACGACTACATCACCGCCAACCTCATGGTCAGCGTCACCGAGCCGGCCCTCGCGGGCGGCGTAGATTCTCCGCCGGTCTTCGAAGGCGAGGAGTACGGACCGACAGACGGTACGCTCGTCCAGGTCTGCGCTGCGCTTCGTAAAGAGCGCGGCGGCCAGGCCGCTGTCGGGGAATACCTGTACCACAAGAACGTGCGCTTCATCATCCGCACCTCGTTCAACGTGCCGTGGTGGGTGACGATCCCGTTCACGAACTCGTGGCGCCTGATCACGCTGCAGGACCGCGCGATGGGCTACGTCCAATGTCCGCGTTGGTGGGGCAAGATCAAGGGCCGCGAGGACAGCGACAAGTCGCGCTGGCTGGGCGTCGAGGGGCCGGACCTGCCGTGGCGGTTCGGCTTGGCGACGCCCGGCTGGCCGACGGTGACGGCGCTGCCGGAGCCGACACAAACGCCGCTGCCGGTGCCGACGACACCATGACCTTGCGCCACGGGTGATCGGCCGGAAGGCGGAACGTCCGGCCGACTGGCCCGATTGCCCGCCTCCGCCTACAATGCCTGCTCGGCGCGGCCGAGCCGCCCAATCCGATCGATCAGCGGACCGCCGGCCCACTACGTGCCGGCGGTCCGTTCGCCGTCCGGTTCGCCCGGTCGCCCAGTCCAAGATAGGAGCGAGGGCCATGGCCTATGTGATCACCACCCTGTGCACGCGCGAGGGCGACTGCGTCGACGTGTGCCCGGTGAACTGCATCGTGCCGGGGCATCCTGAGGAGCAGTGGCCGCTCTTCTACATCGACCCGGACATCTGCATCGATTGCGGCGCGTGCGTTCCGGCCTGCCCGCCGGAGGCGATCTTTCCGGAGTTGGATGTGCCGGAAGTGCATTTCGGCGACACCGCGTTGAACGCCCAATTCTTCACCGCGGGTCCGGGGTACCAAGCCGGCGTCACGCTCTACGAGATGGGGCGAACCAAGTAGGGACGGATCCCCCGTGCGCAAGGTCCAGTTCATCCAAGCCGACGTCTTCACGGATAGCCCATTCGGCGGCAATCCGGTCGTCGTCATCCGCGAGCCGGGCGACATGTCGCCTGACCAGATGCAGCGCGTCGCCCGCGGGATGGGCCACGCCGAGACGTCGTTCGTCGTGCGGCCGACGGACCCACGGGCGGCCTTCGGCTTGCGGTGCTTCACGCCGACCACCGAGGTCGTCTACTCCGCCCACCAGCTGCTTGGCACCGCGTACGTGATGGCCGAAAGCGGCGACGTGCAGTTCACGGACGGGCGGGCCGAGGTGATCGTCCAGATCGGCGACGAGCTGCGGCCGATCCGGCTGCGCCGCGGCGGCAACGCGGAGACGACGCACGTCGCGACGGAGGTCGTGGCGGCGGAGATCCTCGGGCCGGTCGAACCGAGCCACTACCATCGGATCGCCGCGGCGCTGACGTTGGATCCGGCGCAGATCGCCAGCACCAGCCTGCCGCCGTCCTTGGTGCGCACCGGTCTGACGTGCCTGATCGTGCCGTTGGCGTCCCTGTACACCGTGCGCGATCTGATGCCGGTCGGTCAGGCGGTCGAGGACCTGTTGCACGAGCTGGGCGCCGGCTGCATGCTCGTGTTCTGCCGCGAGACCCTGTCCGCGCGCAATCAGATGCACGTGCGCGTCTTCGCCCCGCCGCTGGGCATCGACGAGGACCCCGCGACGGGCTCGGCGAACGGCGCCCTGGGCGCCTACCTGCTGCACCTGGGCATGCTCACCGGGCGCCGACCGTACGCGCTGCGCTGTGAGCAGGGCTACGAGATGGGGCGGCCGAGCCTCGTGGAGGTCGAGATCGACACGGACGGCGACGCGCCGACGATCCGCGTCGGCGGCAACGTCGTGCACAGCGTCGAGGGCACCGTCTTCTATTGATCGACCACCCGACTCGACCTTTCGACTCGACCACCCGATGATCGCCTA
>JBDTSC010000025.1:0-20932 GCA_039931375.1 Ardenticatenales bacterium | reverse complement strand
CCTGGAAGTCCCGCCAACGCTGGACCCGACGGCGGCGGGTAACCGACTCGCCGGCTACGCCGCGCGGTTCGATTCCGTCTCGGAACTGCTCAGCGAAAAGGGACGCACTTTCCGCGAAGTGATTCGGCCCGGAGCCTTCGCCGCAACGCTGCGATCGTCGGCTCCCATCCTGGCTCTGTGGAACCACGGCCGCGACGGACGTCCGCCCCTCGGCCGCACGCCCACGACGCTCCGGTTGTGGGAAGACGCCGAGGGCCTTCGGTTCGAACTCGACCTGCCGGCGTCCGCCGGCGACGTGCGCGAGTCCGTGGCCCGCGGCGACGTCCGCGGCATGTCCTTCGCTATGCGCAAGGAGCGGGACAAGTGGGGCTGGAAGGACGGCGTCGCCTTCCGCGAAATCTTCGGCCTCGACCTCGTTGAAATCTCTCCCGTCGTCACGCCGGCGTACTCGCAAACCTCCGTCGGCGTGCGTTCGGCCGTCGTGGTCCCCGAGCCCCCGGCGATCGTCCACGTCGCCCTGGCCCGCCGGAAGTTGCAGATCCTCGACCAGGGGTGACCTAGATACCGCCACACTTTCCCCGCCGCCTCCGAGGTCCACCCGTGCCCACGTCCCTTGAGCTCCGAACCCAACGGGCCGCGATGATCGCCCAGGCCCGCACGCTGGTCGACAAGGCCGGCGTCGAGAAGCGGGATTTGAACGGCGAAGAGAACGCCCAGTTCGACAAGCTGATGGTCGACGCCGACAAGTTGTTGAAGGAAGCCGAAGGGGTGGAGCGGCGCGAACGACTCGACCTCTCCGAAGCGGAACTCCGCCAGTCGCAGGGCCGACGCATCGCGCCCGACGCCAACCCGAACGGTGCCCCGACCAACGACGAGATTGCGGAGAGCGTGCGGGCCTGGGCGCTCGCCGCCACGGATCGCGCCCGCACCGACGCCGACACCATTCACCGCGCCGCCCGCTGCGGCATCCAACTCGCCGCCCGCAACCTCTCGGTGCGGTCCCTCTCGAAGGGAACCACCACGGCCGGCGGACACACCGTTCCGGTCGATATGGCCGCGGCGATCGAAATCGCCATGAAGTTCTTCGCCCCGATCCGGGGCATTGCCCGCGTCCTGCCGACCACGACGGGGGCCGACCTCGACTACCCGCGGACCACGGACGTGGCCAACTCGGCCGGGATCGTGGCCGAAGCGGGGACCATTGCGGCGAACGTCGACCCCACGTTCGACAAGGTCACCTTCAAGGCCTGGAAGTACGCCACGACGATCGTGAAGGTATCGATCGAACTGCTTCAGGATTCCTCGGTCAATATCCCGGCCCTGCTCGGAGCGATGCTCGGCGAGCGGATGGGCCGCGGCCAGGCGACGCACCACGTCATCGGCACGTCGACCACGCAACCGCAGGGCCTGGCCGTCGGGTCGACGCGCGGCGTGGCCCTGGCCAACACCAACGTGTACACGTTCGACAAGGTGATTGACCTGATCTACTCGGTGGACCGGGCCTACCGCGCCGGGGCCAACTTCCTGACCCACGATGAATCAATGGCGGCGTTGGTGAAGCTCAAGGATTCGGACGGCCAGTACCTCTGGCGTCCGTCCCTGCTCGAAGGCGAACCCGATCGCCTGTTGAGTTACCCCGTCGTGATCTCGAACGACATCACGTCGATCACCACGCCCGGCGACGATGCGGCCCTGCTGCTCTTCGGGAACATGGCCAAGAACTACATGATCCGCGACGTGGCCGGCTCCCGCCAGGTCACCCGGCTCGACGAACTGTACGCGGCCACGGGCGAAGTCGGCTTCGTGATGATCGAGCGTTCCGACGCGCGGTACATCGGGCACTCCGGTTGCGTGAAATCGCTCAACAGTTACGACGCCCCCTAATGACCCCCCGCCCCCGGCGTCGTCTCGGCAACGGGGCGCGCCGGGGGCACCCGTGGACCGCGCCCATGTACGGCATCGACATCACCACGCCGGCGAGCGGTTCCCCCGTCGATCTCGACCTCCTCAAAACGCACCTCCGCATCAACGGCGACGCCGAAGACGATTTACTCGAGGAGTACCTCGCCGCGGCCGTGGCCACCTTCGAGGCCGACACCCGCCGGCCAGTTCTTGCCACCGTCTTCCGGCAGTACCTCACCGACTGGCCGGCCGCGATCGTGCTCGGCCGCGGCGGCGTGACCGCTGTCGGCGGCGTGTACAAGTTCCTGGCCAACGGCTCGACGTCGGCGGTCACCGGCTACCGCACCGATCTCCGCACCCCGCCCGCCCGCGTGATCTTCGATATCGCAATCCCGGACCTGGTCGAGACGGCCGGCGGCTACACCGTGATCCCGGTCGGGTACGTCGACTTCACCGCCGGCTGGGCGAACGCCGCGGCCGTGCCTCCGACCGTGGCCGTGGCCCTCAAGCTCCTGGCCGGACACTTCTACGCCAACCGCGAAGCCTTCCACGGCGAGAGCCTCGAAGAACTGCCCCTCGGCTGGAAGTCGGTCTGCGATCGCTACCGGCTCGGCCTCTCCGGCGACTGGGGGCAATGATGCCAAGCGCCGGCGAATACCGCGATCGACTCGAATGGAAGCTCCACACCTACGGCGATCCCGACTCGTTCGGCCAGAAGCCGGACGTCTACACTTCGCAGGGGTACCTGTGGGGCGCGGTCGACGACGTCGCCGGCGGCAACGCCGATTACCTCGAATCGGATCAACCGTCGACGTCCGCGACGATCCGCTTGCGGAACGCACCCGCAGTCAACCCACTCGACCAGTTGATCGACGCCGGCCGAAGTGAAACCTGGTTCGTGTCCAACATCACCCGCGGCGACAACGAAGTTATCTGTCAGGTCTCCCGATGATGCAGGCGAAGACCACGCTCGACTTCACCCCCGGCCAGGCCCTGCGAACGAGCGGCCTGCGCCTCGCCATTCGCATCGGCATCAGCCGGGCCACGTCGCCGGTCAAAGCGGCCGTCGTCGCCCAGGCTCAGGGGATCGCCCGCTATGGCTTCCTCGCCAAGGCGATCCGCATCAAGCTGAAAATGTACCCATCCAACGTCGGCGTCTCGGTGATCGGGCCGTCCTCGAAGTACACCCGCACGAAGGGGAAGTTCACCCGCGGCCCGCGTCGGACGGGCCAGAAGCGAAAGATCATCCCGGCGAAGTACGCCCACCTGGTGCAGAAGGGCACCCGCCGATCGCGGGAGATGCCGTTCCTCACCAGGGCTCTCGACTCGGCCGGGCCACGCTACTTGGCCGACGTGCAGATCGAGGTGGCGAAAGAAATCGAACGGCGGCTGCCCCCGCTGCCCCCGCTGTGACCTAGATACCGCACCCGAGAGGATGCCCCCATGCCCGCAGTCGGATTCACCTGCAAGTTCGAAGTCGACGACGGGACCGCGAGCGCCTACGTCGCCCTCACCGGCGTGACCGTGATCACCCTGCCGGCCGAGGAAGTGGGTGAGGCCGAAGTCACCGAACTTAATCAACTCGACGACGCGTCCGCCTCCGACCCGGTCCGCCGTTGGATTCCGACCAAGCTGATCGACGCCGGCACCATCGTCGTCGAATCGTTCTACACCAAGGCCAACCATACCCGAATCCGCGCCCTCCACGGCGTGAAGGGGAAGCACTTCAAGATCACCGCGCCGGGCGAAGCCACCGACGGCAGCTCGACCACCGAAGTCGCCACGCTCCCCGGGTTCGTGAAGAAACTCGGCGAGATCAAGTACGAAAAGGACGTCCCCGTCTCCTTCTCCTTTGAAGTCCGCGTGAGCGCGAAAGGCACCTTCGCATGACATCCGCCGACGATCTCTTCCGCCCCTCGACCGCGCCCATCCCGGTCGACCTGGGCGACGGCCGCACGGTGCACATTCGCGCCATCAGTACCGGCGACATCCTGCGCATGAAGGGCTTCGTCGCCGCCGCTCCGGAGGTGGAACGGGACTTCGCCGCGGCCGCGTGGATGATCCTCTTCGCCCTTTCAACCGAACTGGGCGATCCACTCATCCCGGCGCCGACGGCCGCGGACGTGCAGCGCGTCGCCGGCCTGCCCCCGTCCGTGTTCGAGAAGCTCTCCGAAGCGGCCACCGCCGCCAACACGCTGAGCCAGGTCGACGCAAAAAAAGGATCGAGGCGGACACCGGACTCCTCTGGTGCCTCCGCCTCGGCCTCCTCTTCCGCTGCCCGCTCGAAAAAGTCTTCCGGCTGAGCGCCGTCGAGACGGCCCTGTGGATCGCCTACGCCCAGGTCGACGGCCCCTGGTGGGGCCTCCGCGGCGACTTCCAGGCCGCGTCGATCGCCCAGTGCGTCGTCGCCGCCGCCGGCGTGAAGCCCGGACCGCTCGGCGACTTCCTGCTCTCCTGGGACGCCGAGGATCGTGCTGGACCCAGCAACTTAATTCCTTTCTCCGACGGCGTCGCCCTCCTGGCCCTGAAGTTCGGCTGAAGTAGATACCGGCATGAGCCAGGGAACCATCGGGCGCGCCGCCCTCGTCCTCTCGACCAACTACGCCGGCATGTCCACCGGCCTGGACCGGGCCGGCCGCGACGCGCGCGCCAAGGCCGAGGGCATCGGCGCCGGCGTCAACAAGTCGCTCGCCGCCGGCAGCAAGAAGGGCGGCGGGGAAGGCGGCGGGTTCCTCGCCGGGATCGCCGGCTCGGCCCTCGCCGCCGGGGCCACGATCGCCGCCGTTACCGGCACCGTCCGAGCGGCCATTGCCAGCATCGGCGAAATCGACTCGCAGGCCCGCCTGGCCGAGGCCCTCGGGATCTCCACCCAGGGCTTCATGGGCCTGGCCGCGGCCGCGGATCGCTTCGACGTCGACACCAACGGCCTGATGGAAGGATTGATCAAGTCGTCCGCCGCCGCCGGCGAGGCCCTCAAGGGTGGGCCGCAAGCCGAGGCCTTCCACAAGCTCGGGCTCGACGCCCAGGCCGTCCAGGGCCTCGGGATTGAGGACACCGTCTACACCTTCGCCGACGCGCTCGGCAAGGTGCAGGATCCGGCCGAGCGGGCGCGGCTCGGCCTCGTGCTCTTCGGCGAAGAGGCCGGCAAGAAGCTCCTGCCGCTCCTCGCCAAGGGGGGCGACGGCATCCGCGGCATCGTGGACGAGTCCAAAAAGCTCGGCGTCGCCCTCAACGCCGCCGACGTCGGCAAGGTCCGCGCCGCGCAAGCGGCCATCACCCGAGCCGGCGCCGCCCTCCAGGGACTGTGGAACAAGATCGTCGTCGCCATCGCTCCCGTCATCGAACTGGGCGCGAAGACGCTCGCCCGCTTCGCCCCGGTGTTCGACTGGATCGGCCGCGCCGCCACCGCGTACTACGGGATCATGGCGGCGATCTGGGGCGCCGTGATCGACGCCATCGGCGAGGCGGTCAATGCCCTCGGCGACTGGCTCTCCGGAGTGCTCGAACTCTCCGGGCCGTGGCCGTCGATCGAGGGCGTGATCACCGACGTCCTGCGCGCGATCGTCAAGGCCGCGGCCTACGCCTGGGACGCGCTCAAGGCCGGCCTCGGCGGCGTCACGATGGCCGTCTCGTATCTGGTGGAAGGGTTCGGGGGCCTGGTCGAGGCGCTGGGCGGCGTCGTCGACCTGGCCAAGAATCTCCCCGACGACCTCCGCCCCGACTGGCTCGACGGCCTGGGCGCCGGGATCGACCAGTTCGCGGCGAAGACGAAGGGCGCCGCCGAGGACATGCGCGGCTGGGGCGAACGCCAGATGAACGCCTTCGGCGAGAACGCCACCCTGGTCGACGCCTGGTTCGACCGGCTGAAGGCGAAGAAGGATGCCGTCGAGAACATCAACCCGAAGATCGGCACCGTCGACCCGGGAAAGTATTCGCCCAACAACGCCCTCGTCAAAGGGACGAAGGAAGAACTCAGCGCCCGGATCAAGGCCGAGTTCGGCGGCGCCACCCTCGCCGAGAAGCAACTCGCCGAGCAAAAGAAGACGACCAAAGCGGCCGAGGCGACGGCCGCGGCCGTGAAGCAGGTCCTGGAGAAAGCCCCCATTCAACTCGGCCTGATCTGAGCCCTAGATAGGGCATGGCCGTCACTAAAGTTTCCGAGCAGTGGGAAGGCCGCTACAGCGCCCAGGACGAGCAAGGGAACGTCATCCGCAAGCGCCAGTGGAAGGTCCAGACCGATGCCCAGGCCGACGATGCCTCGGTCGTCGTCGCCGCCGTCGGCATCAATCAGTACGACCCCCACCCCGACTACCCGCCGGCGATCGCCCGCACCTTCACCTGCGCGCCCCACGAAGGGCCGTACCTCTGGCTCGTCGACATCGGCTACAGTTCCGCGCCGATGGCGGCGCGATCCGGGGACATGCCGGAAGAGATCGACCCCGAAGATCCGACGCCCCCGAGCGCGGACAACAACAACAGCGCGCCCGCCCCGCTCCGGCTGCCGGAGTATTCCTTCGCCCGCCGCGACAACAAGATCGCACCCGAGGAGGACGCCAACGGCGTCCCCTGCGTCAACACCGCCGGCGACCGGATCGAAGGCCTCGAAGTCGACCGGCCGTTCGTCGCCATCGCCATGAAGTTCTGGTCGCTGAAGATCACCGTGGCTCACATTCTCGACTGCTGGGACACGATCAACGACGACGACTGGAAGGGCTTCCCGATTCGCAAGCTGAAGGTCGAGAACTTCGAGTTCAAGGCGGTGTACGACCTGATCGCGCCCGGCGTGTTCGCCCTGGTCCAGGAGGCGACGATCACGCTGCTGTACAACCGCGATCGCTGGATTCAGAAAGTGCTCAATGCCGGCAAACGCGAGAAGGTCTCGACGCCCGGCGGCATTGTCCTCCGCGTCATCACCGACGACACCGGTCAGCCCGTCACCGACCCCGTTCCCCTGCTCGCCTCGGGCGCCCGCTGGCGCCCCGGGGACGCTTACCACTACCTCGAATTCCAGTTCAACCCGGACAAGGATTTCGACACCCTCATTCCGAGTTGAGCATGGCCGACGGCTTCGTCCTCAGCGCGAAGACGGCGGCCGGGCTACAGGCCCTGCTCGCCGCTGCGCCGGAAGGCCGCGATCCGACGCTCGGCTCGCGAGCCGGGCCGGCCCGCCAGATCGCCTGGGTGCGCGTCACTGCCGACAAGGTCGGGGACTGGTACCCCGCCGTTGTCACCGACGGGTTGCCGGACGAATCCTGGATCGACCACGAGGCCGCGGTCGAGTTGCACGCGGAGAACGACGAAGAACTCGACGTCGACCAGCGCTACCTGGCCACGCGGACGGGCGACTCCAACGCCGGCGTCCCCAGGTACATTTGCTCCGGCAGCCCAACCTCACCGCCGCCGCCTATGCCGCCTCCACCGCCGCACACCGTCAAGCTGCTCTGTCCCCCCTCGGGCGCCTCCGGTTACCACGATCACGTTTGGATCGGCGGCGACATTCCGCGCACGTGCTGCGCGCCGCCCGCCAGTTGCGGCGACTGCGGCGACTCCATGTCCCGCCTCTGCGCGTCGACCGCCCACTGCCCCCACCCGGTCTGCACCGAGGTCCACCTACAGAACTTCCCCGGCATCTCGACGCTCCCCGTCGACGGGCTCTGCGTCCTGATCACCAACGGCACCGGTTCCTTCATCCAGTATTCGACCACGCCGATCACCTTGCCGCTGACGTTCAGCCAGGGACCGCCGGCGGGCTGGTCCTTCTCGCACAACTTCGGCAACCCCAACGTCGGCGTGAGCGGGACCTTCACCTCGCGCTACGAAGACGAGCCCGACCTGTACTTCGTCGGCAGCGCCTTCGCGGCCGTCGCCAACCCGCCCGACTACCCCTGCGGCTGCGGGATCACCTTCGGCTGCGGCGCGGGCTCGGCCACGCAAGAGATCATCGACCCGTTAAGTTTCGGATCGTCGCCCGGGGAGACGCTCCGGCTCTACGCCGCGTGCGGCACCGTCGACCTGGTGTTGATGGCGTGCCCCGGACCGCCGCCGCCCCCGCCGCCGCCGCCGCCTCCCCCGCCGCCGCCGCCCCCACCGCCGCCGCCGCCCCCACCGCCGCCGCCCCCGCCGCCTCACCTCTATTGGTGCGGTGTGGTTTCGGGCGGAGGAGACCCGTATCCGCCGAACGGGTCGATGCGCTGCATTCAGTGCGACTCCGGTTGCGGCATCAGCACCATCGTGACGATGCACGACTACGGCGACCCAGGTTACCAGGTGACGATCACGACCGGGCCGTTCGCCGACGATCCGACTTGCGGAGGCTGCGGATGAGCCGGCCGCCCTGTCAACACGATCCGCAGCGACCCGCCGTGCCGGGCTGCGGAGGTTGCTATCACTGGCACCACTCGCCCGCCTACCGCCGCAAGTGGGGCGGCAAAGTCAGCGCCCGAATCGTGCGGCTGCCGTGCCCGTTCTTCGGCCCCCCGACCGGCGAGACCCGACTCTGCCAGGTGTGCAACACGAAGAAGCTCGTCGACCTCCACTACTGCGCGAAGCACGGCACCTGCGCGCCGAGCAACCAGGTCGGCGCCGATGTGAAGTGCTGCGCCATTTGCCCCGACTGGCCCCCGGCCCCGCTGCCGCCGGTGCCCGTCGCCGACATCGTGGTCGACCACGGCGCCAGCGGGCTCGGCGACAGCCTGCTCGGCCTCTGCGCCGTGGCCCGCCTCATGAACGACAATCCTGGCAAGTCCCTCCGGTACAACCTCAATCAAAAGTGGGAAGCGTTCCTCGACCTCTTCGCCGTCGACGCTTCATACGGACCGCAGGCCGAGGCCCACGTCGAACGGGCGCCGTCGTCGACGACGGCCCGGCAAATGAACGACGGCTACTCGCGCGAAAGCGAGGGGCAACCGCGCTGGGAACGGTACGCCGCCAACATCGGCGCGGCCGGCGTGACGATCCCGAAGCTGCGCAACCCCGAGGACCTCGCCGCGGCCGCGGCCGACTACGCCGGCGTCGTCGCCCTCTGCCCCTTCAGCACGGAACGCGCCCGCGAATGGTCCCTCGCCCACTGGCTCACGCTGGAGAAGCTCCTGCTCGCCGCCGGCTACCGGACGCTGGTCTGCCACAAGTGGGCCGACCGGACCGAGCGGTTCGTCGGCGAGAAGCTGATCGACGCGCCGCCGCGGATCCTCGCCGGCACCTTCCTGCAGGCGACGGCCGTCGTCGGCTCCGACTCCGGACTCGCCCATCTGGGCGGCATCGTCGGCGCCCCGACGATCGTGCTCGGTGGTAGCACGCCCGTCGAGAAGATATTCGGCTGCTACCCGCGGGTGAAGTGCCTGCAGGGGCGACTGGCCTGCTCGGGCTGCCACGGCGCCATCATCGACACCGCGTGTCCCACCAGCTGCGCGAACCTGCAGAGCATCGGACCCGACCGCGTGCTCGCCGCCGTCGACGAAGTCTTCCTGCCGACGATCGCCGCCGGCCGGACGCTGCTTTGCCCCGGGAAGCTCGCCGTCCTCCGCGAACAGGTCCTCGCCACCCGCGGCCTCGCCGGCGACGTCGCCGAACTCGGCGTCTACCGCGGCGGCTCGGCCGCGGTCCTCGCCCACTACGCCGACGGCGACCGGCTGCATTTGTTCGACACCTTCGAGGGCTTGCCGGCCACCGACGCCGACGGCCAGCACTCGGCCGGCGAGTTCGCCGCCGGCTTCGAGGACGTCGCCCAGTTCCTCGATCGCCCGAACTGCTTCTTCCACGTCGGCACCTTCCCGGCCACGGCCAGGGACGCCTACCGCTACCGCTTCGCCCACGTCGACGGCGACACCTACCAAACGACGCTGGCGGCGTGCGACTACTTCGGCCCGCGCATGGTCCCCGGCGGCGTTCTAGTATTCGACGACTACGGCTGGTGGATGACGCCCGGGGTGGCCCGGGCCTTGAACGAACGCTTCCCCGGCCGCGTCGGACGGGCCAGCGAATATCAGGCGATCGTTCGCTTCTGACCGCCGGTGGAACCGGAGCCTAGATACCCGCATGGTCACCGCCTTCGCCCCCGCCAAGTCGCCGGCCCACTACGTGGAGAAAGCGGCCCTGGCCGCGATGATCCGCCAGTACCAGCGGAACCCCCGCCGGCGCGTGCTGACGGATGAACTCGCCGCGGCCTTGATGGCCATCGCCGGCGGCACGTGGGACCGCTGGCACTGGACCGATTCGAAGGAAGACTTCCAGGGCGACTGCCTGATCCACTTCATCGAGAAGAAGCTCCACGTCGTCGACCCCGAACGGAACCCCTTCTCGTGGCTCACCCAGGCCGCGATCTACTTCGGCCGGGAAGCGCGGAAGAAGGCGGCGAAGGCCGCGGCCCAACACGCGGACTACGCCAACGAGGCGAAGCACGTCGCCGCCTACGATCGCCGGGAAGTGATCCGCCGCTTCGTCAACGCCGGCGAAGACGACAAGCTCGCCAACGTCATCCACCACTGAGCCCCGAACACCCTTCGAGGAAGAACCATGTACCGGGCGATCGTCGCCGCGTTCTACCTGGCCACGTGCGCCCTGGCCGTCGGCGTCGCCGGCGAACCGGCGTGCAAGCAGGCCGGCTGCAAGTGCGTCACTTGCGACGCGAAGTGCCGCTGTGAATCGCCGACGGCGATTGAAGCGATCGAGGACTTCAGCACGGGTGGCCCGGTGTCGCCCGCCGGTGTCCGGGCCACGGCCGATCTCGATCCGAAGCAACACCTGAAGAACACCGGAGGCCTGGGTCCTCGCGGCCCCGGTACCGGCGCCGGCCTCTGCGTCTTCACCAGCTGCGAAGTCGCCGGGCGCTGGCAGAACATCCCGAGCCTGGTCGGCCTGCAGCAGTACATGACCACGCGTGCCGGCGGCGGCTGGCCGGAGAAGCTCGACGAGGTCCTCGCCGCGTTCACGAAGTCGACGGGCCAGGCCCTGCCGGCGTACGTGCAGCACACCGGCGGCGATCAAGCCTTCCTCGAGTTGGCGCTCCGCACGGGCCGAATGCCCTGCGTGACCTACGCCGGGAACGACGGCTTCTACTCGTCGACTATCGGCCACATGGTCGACCTGGCCGCACTCACCGCGAACGAAGCGGCGATCATCGACAACAACCGGCCGGGCTCGTGGGTGTGGATGACGCGGGCCGAATTCCTCGCACGCTGGCGCGACAACAACGGCGGCTGGGCGGTCGTGTTCCTGGATCCGCCGCCGCCGCCATACCCATCGCCGGCGGGGCGCTTCGAGCAGTGCGTCGACGGCAGTTGCCGCAAGCTCCCGCGCGTCGTCTTGCCCGCGCCGACGTTCGTGCCCTACACGCCCGCGCCGGCGTCTATCGACGAACCCTACCAGTGGAAGGGACCGTACGCCGACGGCACGAACGGCGACTGGTACATGCTCGTGCGCGGCGCCCTCGATGTCGGCTACTTCGATCGCCGCGGCTGGCACCGCGCCACGCGGCCCGGCTTCTTCGGGGCCGACGCCGAGGGCGAGCCGCCGGTACCGCCGCCGGCGATCGCCGGCGCCACCGTCAACTACGGCGTCGACACCACGCGGATCCGCGGCACGGGCAAGCGGTATTTTTTGAACGGTGCCGAGGTCCACCGCGCGGTTTGCTTCGGCGCCCTCGGCGCCCTGGCGAGCCTCACCGACGATCGCGGTCTCTACAACCTGGCCGCGGTCGGGGATGCCAGTTTCCTCGGCCGAGTGAACGCCGCGCTGAAGGCCCTACCCGACGACGTGAAGGCGAAGCTGCACGTGCAGGTCTACCAGCCGGGCCACTGGGCCGCGGTTCAGTTCCGACTGCCGATCGGCGTCACGCTCCGCGCGCCCGATCCCGACGGCGATCGCACGGCCGCGGACATTGGGACCATTGCCCCCGACGCCTTCAACGCGCCGGCCCTGACCGCACTCCTCGATCGGGCGATGCACCCGGCGCCCGCGCCGACTCCGGCGCCGAGCCCGGCGCCCGCGCCTTCACCGTCGCCGGCGACGCCGTCGACACCATCCGTTCCACCCTGGGCGCTCGCTCTGGCGTTTGCCCTCTACCTGTTCTGGAGGAAGTGAATGCAAGCGATCCTCGACTACCTGAACACGCTCGGCCCCTGGGGCATCGTGATCGGGGCCATCCTCGCCATCGTCGCCAAGAAGCTCCCGCTGCCATCCCTACCGGCGATCGGGCCGCTTCTCTCGCCAACGCCGGCGACGCCCACGCCGTCGGCTCCGGCGCCGATGACGGTGGCCGATGCCGCGATCACGATCATCTTGGGACTGGCCCGCCAGAAGTTCCCGTGGCTCGCGCAGGATGCTGCGGTTGCCCAGTTCGCCTCGGACCTGATCGAATCGCAGCGAAAGCAGGACTTGAAGGACGCGGCCGCAACCGTGGCAGCGAAGCCGACGTCGTGAGTGACCGTGCGGTCGCGGCGACCAGGTCGGCCTTCGACTTCGTCTCCAGGTCTGCCATCAGCGCATCGAAGTCGGCCCGGCTCCACCGCTCGCCGCCGGCGGCTTCGTAGATGGCGTTCACGCGGTCCGTGATCGTCGCTGTCGTCGTCATGGGTTTGCTCCGGAGAAATGGTACAACAACTCATTCGTATATGATGAGTGTTGCATTTCACCGATCTTACAGATTTGTAGAACTATTACAAGTATTGAATCGAAGTGTTACTATAGTGCAATGCAGTTATGCATTGCACTATAGTAAGTTGCATCACTATTTGCTCCAAGGAATTTGCATACCTGAGCGGAGCTTTTGCGAGATCTTGATCGCACACTCCCCACAGACCCCGTCCCTCCACCCCAAGTAAGGTGGATCCTTGCCGCAATATCCGCACGGCCTGTCCGTCAGTTCCCGCTGCGCCGGAGGCGAAGGTGGCGACGGTTGGCCAGGCCGATCCAAGTCATCGCTGTGAATCCCGATTGCGAATTCGAGTGTGTCGCGGGCTTCCTTTTCCCACGCGAGCCAGTCGAGGTGGTGAACCGTTACGGATGGTTCCTTAACGTGGGCGGGGATCATTTGGCACCCGCTTTCTTCAACTCGCGCCGGGCCGCGGCGGGCACGTTGTGAACGATCTTTACGCCGTGATCGATCTTTGCCAGATCGCCGACGAGGTTGCCTACCGCTTCGGCCGGCGTCCAACCGCGGGCCGAGAGCACGTCGGGCACATAGGCGATCCAACCGGGAGGCGGGCCGTCCCGATGCATTACGCAGATCGTCATTGGGCACCCCCTTTCTGGGCGTGGCCATTCACCTTGCTCAGCACGTCGTTGTAAACCGTGGTCCCCGTCCGCGCCATTCCAAGCTCTTCGTCGAGGGCGTTCAGCTGGTCGTCGATCGAACTCGGTCGATGGTAGCCGTTCGTGCTCGGCTTCGTTGGGGGCTTCGCCGGGATCGTCGGCTCACTCGGCCGCGTCGGTTCACTCGGCCGCGGCTTCGGCGTCTCGATCAGGGCCTCGGCCGAGGCGGTCGGTTCCTTTAGCTTCCGCACGTACTCGGCGAGCATCGCCTTCGCGCTGTCGTCCATCACGAGCGGCTCGGCCTCGGTCGACTTCACCCGGCGACGTTCGTAGGGGATCGGGCCGATCGGATTGACCTTGCCCGGGTACTTCCCGGGGAACCACAAGCGGAGCAAGATCGGCACCACGTCGAACGCCTCAATCGGCGTCGGCGTCACGACGGTCAGCTTGTGGACCGTCAGGATTTTCGAGTTGCCTTTCATCACCCGACGGACGTCCAGGTTCGCCCCCCGCTGGTTCCCTTCGCCGAGGGACTTCATGGCCCCGTCGGTGAAGATCGCCACCCCGGGGACGTACTGGGCGCTCCGTTCGTGATCGACGAGCACGGGCGCGAAGCCTTCGCGTCTCGACTTCCAGTCGGGTTGGTTGCACCACGGACACGTTTGTTCGTGAACTTGGCAGGGCATGGAATTTTCTCCGAATCGGTAGTGCATCTGGAGAGTTTTGAACTCGGCCAGGAGCCAGATTCGGGTCAGCACGTTCGGCGTGCTGAATCGCAGAATGGGGAAAGGCGGGGGCGTAGCGGACGGACTGTCCGCTTCCCAATGAAGGGTTTTCATGCGTCTTTGCCTCAACTCGGTCCGCTTCCCGTCGCATCCGACCGCACGGTCGGGGGGTAATTGCGTTGGAAATTGAGCACGGATCAAGTGGCGGGAATGAGAGTACGCGACGTTCGCCCGATTGTCCAGTCCCGGCCGGCCTTCCCGACGCTCCAAAATCGACCCCCGGTGAACGACCCCGGTGAACCCCCACCGGTGACCACCCCCGGTGAATCGTTCCGTGCGGTGAATTCACCGCACGGTGACTTTCACCGCTAAGCGGTGGATTTCACCGCAGCGGTGGATTTCACCGCAGCGGTGGATTTCACCGCAGCGGTGGATTTCACCGCGGTGGATTTCACCGCGCCGTGAAATTCACCGGGGGGGGGTCACCGCTGCGGTCATTTTCACCGCGACGGTGACCGTTCACGGCTACGCCTTCGCCTTCGCCTTCGCTTAGATTTCAATTTCAAGCAAGGCGTAGGCGGAAGCGCCGTCGCCGGGGCACTCCTCCCAAAAATTCGAGCGTGAGCGTTGCGGGAAAAGTTTTGCCTGGCTTGCAGGACCTGCAGGACCTGGTTCGGACCGGATTTCCGGCCCCACGCTCAGACGGGGACACGACGAACGCCATAAATTGCGCCAGACGCGTCGGGGGCCTAGATACGCCCGGAAGGTGGTTCGCAGGGGGATCGGCGATTCTAGGGCCGGTTTTTGCTGCGCAAAATCGAAAGGAATGGTTCCATGTACGCGGTTCCGGACAGTCGTGCCGTGCGGTGCCTCATCAAGTTCGTGGCCTTGGCACGAGCCAGCGTCCTCTTGCCGGCCCGATTCACCTGGTGGCTCAGTGCCAAATGGGAAAATTGCCTGGATCAAGAGAGGCGAGAAGAGGAATATTTGCAGCGTTGGTCGGAATCCCGCGCGAGGGCCATGTTGAAGGCGGCAGGGTGGACGCCATCCGAACCAAGCTCACCCCGGATTGGCTACTGGATTCCGCCGGAAGGCACCACTGCCCGAGAACTGATTCGCCAAGTCCACGTGCTGGTTGATGGCACGCTTCCAGAGGGGTTCGTGCCGCCCCGACGATCGCCTTATTAGTCGTCCATTTTGTGGGAAAGGACTTCATCGGGGCCAGGGCCATTCGATCCCAACTTGGACAAGGCCAGAAGAAACTCGTCGATTTCCCGGGGGTGGTTCACCAACTTGAAGTCGGGCTTGGTAAGCTGGCTGAGTCTGCCGATCGCGAACGCCAGTGCACGACTCATGCGTTGCATCCAGTATTCCACTTCCGGATTTGCTTCTCCGAATGCCTTCCGGGCCTTGTCGATATCGGTTACTTCCTCAAAAGTGCTCGCCCGTTTCCCCAGAAGGATTTGGTAGACCCGCGCCTCCACGCTGCTCGACTCTTTCAGCGTGTATTCCTTGAGAAGCTCCCTGTCTCGTTCGTGCGCAGCGTTGGCTTTAGCCTCAGCTTCAATCGCCGCCTTTTTCTTGGCCATGGTGGCAGTCCTGCCATTGGTGAAGTGAGGGTGCAAATGAAACAACCCGGCCCCTGGCTGAAGGCCAAGGGCCGGGCTGGTGTCACATCCGGGCTCAACTCCGGAGGACGGTTGGTTACCGACGACGCATGAGGTCGGTTACCAGTCGGGCCGGCGGGATTTGAACCCACGACCTCTTGCACCCCAAGCAACGTGACAAAGGCGGACGCCGAACCACTGTACGCCATTCTACTATCGAACCTTCACCCTGGCAGCGTTCAGCTGGTCAATTGCGGCGATCATATCCGCGGCGTCCAAGTGCTGGTATCTAGCGGTCGTTCGGGTCGTTGTGTGGCCCATGATCCGGGCCAGGACGTTGTCCCTCACCCCCTTCCTGGTGGCGTTGGTGGCCCCCGTGTGACGCATCGTGTAGCACACCACCCGATCCTTGCCACCCTGATCGAGTCCGGCCGCGCGCCTGGCTACTCTCATCGCGCATCGAACAGCATTCGCGGTCATGGGCTTTCCGCCGCGACCGAGGAACACGTGCGACTCAGGATCGGGTTGCCGTTTGCGGTGGATGTTCATTAGCATCCTGGACAGGACGCGATCAATCGGAATGAGCCTGACTGCGACGCCATCCCTACGAACACTCTGGCACTTGAACTCGGTCAACACGATCACTCGTTCTTCGAACCTGATTTCCTTCCAAAGCAACTCTCGCATCTCACCAGGCCGGGCCATCGTGTGGGCCAACGCAAATAGCAGCACTCGAAAACACGGTGATGCAGCACGGTAGAGACGCACCATTTCGGACCGCTTGAGAGTACGGGTGCGCTGCCCTGCCTTTGGTGTCTTCAACCTTCGAAACGGATTCGCGGCGACGAAGCCCTGGTCAGGGTCGGAAGCCCACTGGTACAAGGCCTTGAGAACGCGAACGAAGTGGGTCGAGAACTTGATGCCGGCCAGGTGGTGAGCGCGGAGCGATTCCGCGGGGCGCGATCCGGCCATGTTCCGCAGCTTGCACAAAGGGGACTTGTACCAGTCGAGCGTTGCCGTCTTCTTCTCGCCACACGAGACCGCGACTGTGATCGCAGCTTCGAACGCTTCAATGATGTTGTTCACGGTGACCATTGTCGAACCGTGGGTCGAATCACTGGGCTTGTCCATGAGTGCCATCACCATCACGGCGCGGGAATTGGTCCGGGATGCGCTGTAGGTGATTTCTGTGGGGGTTCTAAGTGGCCTCCCAAACGGACCTATTTAGAAGTGGGAAATGATCGCGCTTAGATAGTGCATGGCAACCGTTGAAGAATCCATTCGTTACGCGCTCGGTACCGACGCCGCGGTTGCGGCATTGGTGGATGATCGAATCTACCCGAACAAGATCCCACCCGACGACGCGCCCACGCCCTGGGTGTACTACACGCTGCCCGACTCTGATCCTCTCGAATCGCTCGACCTCGACGGCACGGGGGAAGCACGGCACACACTCGAAGTCGACGTCCTGGCCGACGACTATGCCACGTTGGCCAGCGTGGTCGATGCCGTGCGCTCGGCCCTGAACGGGTACCGCGGCGGTCAGATCAAGCGCGCCTTCTGGACGGGATCGCGTTCAGAGTTTGTGGACGCTGGTTACCATGCCGAGGTATCGTTCCAGGTCCGTGCCTTCGATGCGTTGATCGTGCCGACTGAGGCAGGCCTGCCCCGCGTGGAGACGCGATCGACGGGGTTGTACTTCGGTGGTGACCTGGTTGGTTCGCGGCCTTCCCATTCGACCGACGCCGCGGCCGTCAACGATTCGCTCTTCTACAGCACGTCCCAATCGAAGCTCGCTTACAAAGACTCATCGGGCACGGTTCACCCGCTCTACTGACCACGGCCGCGTGGGGGCCAAGGGGGGTGGGTCTAAACTTTGGTGACGTCCCGGCTCCGACCGGCTCGCCTGTCGAGCGCGAGACTTCCGAACCGTTAATTGTTTTCGATCGAAACCAATGACCGGGGCGGCGCAGATCGCGGGCTCGCCGGGCTAGATACCGGCATGGCCAACCAACCGCCGATCCCGCTCAGTGGCGAGGCCCTGGCGTTCTGGAAACGTCACTACTCCCGCCTTCGCATAGAGAAGATCCTCACCGACGCCGACGAGGAATCGTTCGCGCTCTGTGCGATCTTGTGGGGCAAGCTGTACGAACTCGCCGACACCAAAACCGGCGATGCCAACTTCCGCCCGATGATTCAATTTGACCGCCTGGCGAAGCAATACCACGCCTACGCGAAACAGTTCGGCCTGCTGCCCCGCGAGCGGAAGCAGGCGAAGATGGACGCGCCGACGCCGGCGAACGAGAAGGACGAATTCGGATTCTGATATGCCGAGCGCGCCGAAGAGAACCCCGCTGAAGCCTCGGTACCAACGTCCGCCCCGGGGCACGACGGCCGAGCGCGGCTACGGGTCCGAACACGAGAAGCTCCGCGCCCGGCTCCTCGTCGAACACCCGATCTGCCAGCGATGCACCGACGCCTGGTCGGTGGACCTGCACCACGTCGATCGCAATCCCTTCAACCGCGATCCGTCGAACTGCCTCATGATCTGCGAACGCTGCCACCACGCTGAACACGGTCGGTAGATACCGACGATGAAAACGCCACCCGCCTGGGCGATCCGGACCGCGGCCGATCGCCGCGCCCTCGCCGCCGGTTACTACTGGGACCAGGCCGCGGCGGATCGGATCATCCGCTTCGCCAAGTACGTCTCACCGAAGTACACCGTCGGCGAGTTCGTGCTCTTCCGCTGGCAGCGTCGGTTCCTGCAATCGCTCTACGGTTGGCGTCGACCCGACGGCGGTCGTCGCTTTCAAAAGGCCTTGCTGCACGTGCCGAAGAAGAACGGCAAGACGCTCCTGGTTTCAATCCTCGCGGCTTACGAACTGCTCGCCGCCGTCGTCGCTTCGCCGTTGGTGCTGAGCGCCTCGACGACGAAGGAGAACGCGAAGCAGGTTTTCGAGCAACTCGTCGCCGTGATCGGGAAGAACCCGAAGCTCGCGCAGGCCACGCACCCGGTCGAATCGAAGAAGACGATCACGGTCCCGAGCCGAGACGGGGAATACCGCGCCCTCTCCTCGGACGCGCCGAATGCCGAGGGCGCGAACGCCACGGCCGTGATCGTCGACGAGGCCCACGCCCACCGATCGCCGAAGCTGTACCGCGCCCTCGAATACGCGATGATCGGTCGGACCGATGGGCTGATCGTCATCATCAGCACGGCCGGCGATGACCTGGCCCACTGGTACTACTCGCTGGTCGAACGCGGCCGACGTGTCGTCGCCGGCGAAGATCTCGACCCGACCTTTTACGCCGAGGTGTACGAGGCCGATCCGGAGAAGGACCAACTCGACGACCCCGCGGTTTGGAAGCGGGTCAATCCGTCGCTCGAAGAATACCCCGGGTTCACGACGGAGAGGATCCGACTTGACTACGAAGCGGCGAAAAAGAATACCGCGGACCTGCTCAGCTTCGAGAGGTACAGGCTCAACATCTTCCGCCGCGCCGAAGACAAGCCTTGGATCGACCTGGTTGTTTGGGACCGCCACGTCAAGATCTACACCGACGCCGATCTTCTTCCGCACCCGGTCTGGCTCGGGTTCGACGGCTCGGCCACAACCGATCCATCCAGCCTCGGTGCCGTTTGGGGGTTGCCCGGGAAAATGTTCCACCTGCGATCGTGGGCCTGGGTTGCCGAAGAAGGGGTTCGATTTCGTGAGAAGACGAACCTGCCCCGCTACCGCCAGTTCGAGGCCGAAGGGTCGATGGCGATCACGCCCGGGAACTTGATCGACAAGGCCTTGATCCGCAACCACATCCTCGCCATGCGCGACGCGGGCTTCAAGATTCAGTCGATCGTGATGGACGCGAACGGGGCGCACGTCTTCGGCGCGGAGCTCGAAGGGGACGGCTTCACCGTGTTCACGCAGCCGCAATCGTTCGCCTACTTCAGCGCCCCGACGAAGGGCTTCCAGGAAGATCTGGTGGCCGGGAAGGTGAGTCACGACGGCCGCACGTGGCTGCGCTGGTGCGTGAACTCCGTCCGGCTCGGGTTCGACGCGATGGGGAACTGCCGGCCGGTTCGGGTCAAGTCGGTCGACCACATCGACGGTGCCATTGCGATGTTGATGCCCTACCGCCTCGCGGCCGCGGCGTTGGCGATCCCGCCGGCGAAGGTCTCGGTGTACGAGTCCCGCGGCATTCAGTTCTAGATACGGCGATGTTTACCACCGCTCGCCGCCGCCTGATCGACTGGGTTCTCCGCACCATCACCTGGGATCAGGCTCGGCGTGTCGGCCTGATCGGAGAACCGACGACGTCCGGCGTCGTGGTCACCGCCGAAACCGCCCTCACGTCGAGCCCCGTCTTCGCCGCCGTGCGGATCATTTCCACCGCGATCGGTTGCCTCCCTTTGTGCGTCTACCGGAAGCTCCCCGACGACGATCGGGAGAAGGCCACCGACCTGGACCAGTACGAACTCTTGCACGACACCCCGAACCCGGAAAGCGTGCCGTCGATCTGGTGGCCCGCGTTCGTCGCCCAAATGCTCCTGCACGGGAAGGGCGTGGCCGAAATCGAACGCGACGGCGCCGGCCGACCGCTCGCGCTCTGGCTACTGCCCGCCGATCGCACGGAACTGCGCCGGGCCAACGGAATCCCCTACTTCGTCGTTCACACCGACCGAGGTCCCGAAGAAGTCCCATTCGACGACGTCTTCCACGTGCCCTACTTTTCGCTCGACGGCGTCACGGGGAAGGGCGTGATCCAGTACGCCCGGGAAGCGGTCGGACTCAACAAGGCCATGGAGACGGGAGCCGGCGCTTACTTCCGGAACCTGATGGCACCCGGCGGCGTGATCGAAGTTCCCGCGGGAACCAGTGAGAATGCCCGCGCCAACATCCGCAAGTCGATCGACGCGGCCAACGCCGGCGTGACGAAGGTGAACCGGCTGTTGATGCTCGAAGACGGCGTCAAGCTGAACCCCTACCAGGTCTCGAACACCGACGCCCAGTGGATCGAAGGCCGCGTGTTCGGCGTGCAAGAGACCGCCCGATTCTTTTCCATCAGTCCGACGAAGCTCGCGGACCTCGGCCGAGCCACGTGGGGCAACCTCGAAAGCGAGAACGCCTCGTTCATTGAAAACACCCTGCGGCCGATCCTCACGCCCATCGAACAGGAAGCCCGCAAGAAGCTCTTCACCGCGGCCGAGCGGAAGACGCTCTTCGTCGAGGCCGTCATGGAAGCCCGGCTCCGGGGCCTCACGGGCGAACGCTACACCTCCTACTCGACCGGGATCACGGCCGGGTTCTTGCTCCCCTCCGAAGCCCGGCGGCTCGAGAACCTACCCCAGGTGCCCGGCATTGACGAACGCCCGCGGCCCGGGGCCGCGCCCCCTACGCCACCGCCCCCGCCTCCGCCCAAAGGAACCGACGATGGAAATCCGCCTCCTGG
>JBDTSC010000024.1:0-22088 GCA_039931375.1 Ardenticatenales bacterium | reverse complement strand
ATCCGATCCGCACCCTGCGCGTCGAGCGCCTGGCCGACCGCCGCAAGGGCTGCATCGACGATCTCGAGCGGGCGGCGGGCGACATCGCCCGCCTGGGCAATCGCCGGGCGATGGGCGTCGAGGGCGGCCAACAAGACGTCGTTGTACGCCGCGTCCGCCCGCTGCCAGCCGATATCGTCCGTCGCCGCGCCGGCGACGTCCGCGAGGGCGCGAAAGGCCGCGGCGATGCTTCGCGCGTCTTCCGCGTACGGCGGGGCGGGCGGTGGCTCCGTCGGCGCCTGTGCCGCGACGGATGCGGTCGCGCCCACGGCGATCCCAGCCGCCAGAACGGTGCACTGAGCTACGAATCGGCGCCAACGCCGATGCACGCGATCGTCGAACACGTCCCCTCCTGAACCTTGCCAGCCGGCTCGGGTGGTTCACCGCCCCATCCACGCGGACGAGGAGCACCGCCGACAAGCCGACGGCAATGATAGCCCAACCGGGCCGTTCTCCAGGCCTGCGCGATCGGCCCATGCCTGGACAAACGCCACCGCCGCCGACACAATTCGATCCAGCCGCCCGCCGCGGGCGCGCGCACCCGCCGTCCCGCCGTGCGGGCAAGACGTGCACACCGTCGAAGGGGTCGATTCATGGGTGATTACGGATTCGAGCCGTACGACGCCGAAGCCACCGAAACGGACGCGGGATCGCGCCTGCCAGGACGCATCAGCCTGCAGTCGGCGGCCGCCGTGCTGCTGATCCTCGTGGTCGTCGCCACCCTCTATCTGTTCTTCGGGCCGATGCCGGACGACGGCGCGGCCGTGCCGCCGACGCCGACAGCCCTAGCCGCCGCCACCGCCGCCGGCGCTGCGCCGCTTGGCACTGTACCTTCCAACACCGTGCCATCCAACACCGTGCCCCTCAGCACCACGGGCGCCATCGGCGCCGGATCCGCCGCTGGCGGGACCCCGAGCCCCGCCACGTTGGCCGGGGTCGCCACGGTCGAGCTGGCGCAGCCGACGAGCGCAACGCCGTCGTTGCTCGGCGCGAGCGCGGCGACGGCGCTGCCGGGCGGCGCGCTCGCCGTCGGCGCGTACGTGACAGTGGCGGGCGTTGGGAGCGACGGCCTGCGCTACCGGATGGGCGCCGGAGCGGACTACTTGACGATCCGCATCATCGCCGAGGGCGAGACGCTCAAGATCCTCGGTGGACCGGAGACGGAGGGCGGCACCGTGTACTGGCGGGCGCAAGATGCGCTCGGCAACATCGGCTGGGCGGCCGAGCCGTTCCTCACCGCGGCAGCGGCGCCGCCCGCGTGGAACCCACCGCTCGCCTCACCGACGTTCGAGGCGGACCTCAACAGCTTGCTGGACGGCGGAGCCGGCGGGACCGCGCCGTAGGCGAGGGTCGGGCGAGCGCACCCGTACGCCAAACCGCCCTGTTCCGGCCGCGTGAATCGACAGGGCCGAGCTTGGGCTCGGCGGTCCCGGGCGGACGGATGTCACGCTCGTGTCATTCCGTCGAGTCGATATCCGTCGTAGTCCACCCTGCCATACGCCAGCCCAACGCACGCCGAATCGCGTTCGCCACGTCCTCGACGGCCGCCGGCGCGCTCCCGCCGCCGAGGGGACCCAGCCACGCGCCGAGCGCCGACGCGCCCGTGTGGTGGTGGGTCCCGAGGTCTTCCAGGTTGCCGTGATCGCTCATCAGGACCAGGATGTCGCCGGCCGTCGCCGGCCAGCCGCTGCCGACCCCGCCGATCAGCGCGTCCAGCCGCTCGAGCGCGTCGACGGCCGCGGCCCAATCCTGCCGATGCCCGGCCACGTCCGTCGCGAAGTGCTCGTACACGGTGAGATGGTGCGCAGCCGCAACGGACGCTAGGGCGCGGCCGGCGGAGAACGGGTCGGCGACGATCGGCCGCCCGCTGGCGGTGCGCCCGGAGCGCCCGAGGAACGGCGGCACCGCCTCGCCCGCCGCGGCGAACGCCGGCCCGCGCAGCGGAACCCCGGCCTGCACGGCGGCGCGGGCGATGCTCGACAGCCGTCCGCCGCCGTCCGCGGCGCGATGGACCAGGCGTTCGGGGTAGGCGGTCGCTAGAGCCGCTCGCAGCCCGCGGTCCGCGGCATGGCGCCATAGGCTGTGGCGTGCCATGACGTCCTGAACCGCGGCGGAGGGAAACGGTCCGCTGTGACCGCCCACCGCCCGGGCGATGTTGCGGCCCGTGATCAGGGCGCCCTGCCCCGTTCCGCTCTGCGGCAGCCCTGGCATGCCCATCGACGCATCGAGGGCGAGGGCCGGGGCCATCGCCTGCCCGTCCGCGAAGGCCGACGCGATCTCGGCGAGGACGTGTTCGTCCCCGCTGACGGTCGCGGCCGACGCGTCCATCAAAGCCAACGGCTCGCCCGAGGGCAACCCCGAGGACAACACGGGCCGGCGCGCGAGCAGGGCCGTCAGGTGCGGCAGAGTCGCCCGCGCGAACGGGTTGCTCGCGGGATCGTCCGGCCCCCAGCCGATGCCGTCCACGAACAGGATGAGCACCCGCGAGGGCGCAGCGCTCGGTACGGCTGCGGTCGTCGATGCGGACGACAGCGCCTCAGCTTGGGGCGGCGTCGGCGGTGATCCGGCGGTAGTTCGTGTTGTGGAAGACGAGCGGCGGGGTGTCCAGCGCGGCCGCGCGACACGCGACGACCCGGCCAAGGAAGATGCTGTGGTCGCCCGCGGCGAGCACATGGTCGACCCGGCAGTCGAACCACGCCACCGCATCGTCGAAGCACGGACAGCCCGTCACCGCCGTCGACACCGGCACGCCGACGAAGCGGTCCGCTTCCGCGCCGTGGCGGCCGGCGAAGCGATCTGAGCGCTCCGACTGGTCCGCGGCCAGGACGTTCACGCAGAACGCGCCGCTCTCGACGATCCGGTCGTGGGAGCGCCAGCGGCGGTCGATCACGACCAGCACCATCGGCGGCGCGATCGAGACGCTCGTGAAGGCGCTGGCCGTCATGCCGTGCGGTTGTCCATCGTGGACCATCGTCACGACCGTGACGCCGCTGGGCCAATGGCGCATCGCGGCCCGATAGTCCTCGGCGGAAGCGGTCGGCTCGTCGGCTGCGTGGGGGTTAGGCATGGGCGGCGATTCTATTCGCCCCCGGCGCGTCGGTCAACGAACTCGCGGCCAAGCCACGGCAGCCAGCCGACGAACAGCCCGCCGCCCGGCGCGTCGCACGGCATCGCGCGCGGCGCGAACGGCTGCTCGTCGAGCGCAAACGGCAGAAACGTCACGTCCGCGGCGTTCGTGGCGGGGTCGAGGCCGCGCCACGTCACCTCGATCGGCCGGTCGTCGCCCGGCGGCAGCGGGCGGGGCGGCACGACCTGGGTGAGGGTGAACGTGAGCACGCCGCCGGCCGCCGCGCGCGCCGTCGACACGAGCGCGAACTCCGTCGCGGGCCGGGCGCCGCAGTTCACCAGCCGCCCCGCGAATCGGACGGTCCCGTTCGCGTCGTCGCGCCGGACGTCGATGACGCCAAGCGGCACCGGCCACGACGCCTCCGCGTAGCGGCGCGCGACGACGAAGAGCTCGCGCCGCGCGTAGGGCTCGTCCGGCAGCCGCATGAACCACGGATAGCGAACGCCCGGTGGATGACCCTGACCGGTCGCCGTCCCCGGCTGATAGAGGATCGGCATCGTCGCGGCGCGGATCTCACGGAGCCCGTCGGCGTCCCAGAAGGCGGCGAGGACGTTCGTGTTCGATGCGCTGGCGTACGCCTGGCCGACGTTGTTCAGGGATCCGAACAGCGTCGGTCCGCCGAGCAGCGTGCGGGTGACGATGTCCTCGACCTGGAGCATCCGGTACCGCGTGCCCGCTCCCGGCTTGGCGTAGAACGTTATGTCAACGTGGCCAACAGTGGATGCTTCGAGCGGTCCGACGAGCAGCGCGAACGGCGAGGCCTCGCCGTTTGACAGCTCCGGCAACAGCGCGATCGTGGTGCCCGTGCGCAGCTCCGGCGAGCCGGGTTCGGCGCGCAGATGCGCGACGATCTCGATGTCGCCGATGGCCGCCTCGCCCCGGTTCTCCACGAGCCCGGACACCTGGGTCAGCCGCCGGCCTCCGAAGTCCACGGACCGCCAGCCGACGTGGGTCGCCACGAGCCCGGCGGCCGGGTCATCGGCGGCGAGCGCGGACGCGGCCGAGGCTGCTCCGGTCCACAGCAGGATCACCGCGGCCGATCCGAGGACGGCGGCAGCGGCTGCGGCGACCGCGACGAATGTGTAGGTGCGGTGCGCGCCGGCGGTGCGCGCGCATCCGGCCTGGGCCATCGCATCGCCGGGCGCGTTGGCTTCGCCGGGCGTGCTGACATCGCCGGGCGCGTTCACATCGCGAAGGCGGTTCGCTTCGCTGGAGCGCGACTTCATGGGTCGCTCTCGTCAGCCGCATCGAGCGCGTCCAGCGCCTCGAGCGCCGCGGCCGCCGCCCGCTGGGACGCCTCCGCCTTCGAGTGACCCTCGCCGCGCGCCCACACCCGCTCGCCCACCGCGACTTCCACTACGAACCGCTTCTCGTGGTCCGGGCCGATCTGGGCGGCCACGCGGTAGCGCGGCGTCACTTTCCATATCGCCTGCACCCGTTCCTGGAATTGGCTGCGGGCATCCTTGGACCGCAGCGCGACGCTCATCCGCGCGATCTCGGGATCCACAAAGCGGTCGATGAACTGAGCGGCCACGTCCATGCCCGCGTCCAGGAACACGGCGCCGACGACCGACTCGAACGCCGCGCACAGCAGGGCGGGGCGGCCGCGGCTGCCGGCGACCGCCTCGCCGCGCCCGATGCGAAGGTAGGCGCCGAGGTCGATGGACGCCGCGAAGCGGGCCAGCGACGCCTGACAGACCAGCGCGGAACGCAGCCGCGTCAGCTCCCCCTCGTCCGCCTCGGGCAGGGCGAGATACAGCTGCTCGCCGACGCGATCGCCGAGCACGGCATCGCCGAGGAACTCGAGCCGTTCGTTGTCCGCCAGCTTGGCCGATCCGGTCGGCGCGGCGTTCTCGTTCACGAAGGAGCGGTGCGTGAGCGCAGTACGCAGGAGGGTCAGGTCGACCACCGCCAGGTCGAGCGCTTCGACGAGTCCCTCGCACGGCAACGCTTCCGGCGCGGCCGGGTCGACGGCGCCCGGTGATGCGTGCGCCCCTCCGGCCGGCGCGCCGGTCGCCCGTACGCCCTTCACGCGATCTACACGCCGCTGCCGTCCATGACGCGGCCGACGACGGTCGCGCCGCCGATGGCGGTATCGGGGCCGATGGCGGTATCGGGGCCGACATCGGAATCTCGGCCGTCGACCCCGCCCGGCGCATCCTCGTCGCCGGGTCGATCGGCGTCCGACGCCGCGGCGTCGAGGGCGTCGACGAACGCCGGCACGTCGTCGGGGGCGAGCGCGACCAGCAGTCCACCGGACGTCTGCGGATCGTGGAGGACGGCGGACCATGCGTCCGACAGTTCGCCGCGGACACGCGGCCCGAACGCGGCCGCGTTGCGGTACGTGCCGCCCGGCGAGTGACCGTTCGCGGCGTGCGCGAAGGCGCCGGGCAGCAGCGGCAGGAGATCGCGCTCGAAGCGAAACGCTACGCCGGCCGCGTCCGCCATCTCGAGGCCGTGGCCGATCAGGCCGAAGCCGGTAATGTCCGTGGCCGCATGGGCGCCCGCAACGCCGGCCGCGATGCCCGCGGCGCGGTTCAGGGCGGACATCGATCGCACGGCAGCGTCGATCTCGTCCGATGCGGCCGCCTGCGCCTTGATCGCCGTTGTGATCAGGCCCGTGCCGATCGGCTTCGTAAGGACGAGCACGTCCCCGGCCCGCGCGCCGCCTTTGCGCAGGATGCGCCGCGGGTCGATCCGGCCGACCACCGCCAAGCCGTACTTCGGCTCGCGATCCGTGATGCTGTGCCCGCCCGCGACCACCCCGCCCGCGGCGCGCACGCGCTCGGCGCCGCCGCGGATGATCGCCGAGACCTCGTCAGGAGACAGGTCGTCCGGGAAGGCGACGAGGTTTAGCGCGAGCAGCACCTCGCCGCCCATCGCGAAGACGTCGCTCATGGCGTTGGCCGCCGCGATCGCGCCGTACGCGTACGGGTCGTCCACGACGGGCGGGAAGAAGTCCGTCGTGACGACGATCGCGACGTCGTCCGTCAGGCGATAGACGGCCGCGTCGTCCGCCCCGTCCAGCCCGACCAGGAGGTCGGGATGCGCGGAAGCGCCGAACATGGCTCGCAGCGGCTGCACGACGTGCGCCAGGGCCTCAGGCCCCATCTTGGATGCTCAACCGGCGCACGCGGCGCGTTCTGTGAGACGGATCTCCCCGCCCGACTTGCCGTCCATCGCTCGAACCATCGATCGCCTACCCTCGCCGCGCCGCGAAACGGTCATCGGTATGCGGAATTCGTTCCGGCGGGGTCGTCGAGCCCGTGGATCGCGCATCGGCCACCGGTGCGTCCTTGAGGCCGCTGCCCGTGAGCACCGCGACGACAACCCGGCCGCTCGGCTCCGTCGCTCGCTCCGTCGCCCGCTCCGTCGCCCGCTCCCTCGAGTACCCCCCCGCCAGCCGCTCCGCCAAGGGCGCGACGACGGCGCTCGTTCCCTCCACGAACCAGCCGCGCCGGGCGAGCGCCGCCTGCGCGGATGCGATTTCGTCCTCCGCCAGCGCGGACAATGTGCCGCGGCTGCGGCGAACGGCCGCCAGCACGGCGGCGCCGCGCGGCGGATCGCCGATCGCAATGCCGCCGGCGCGCGTCGCGGCCGGCGGACGCGGCAGCGGCATCGGCGCGTCGGCACCACTGGCGAACGCGTCGGCCAAGGGCGCGGCGGCGGCGGCCTGGACGCCGTGTAGCCTTGGTAGGTGCGCGATATGCCCGCCGGCCAGGAGCGCATCGAAGCCGAGCGCGAGCCCAAGCAGCAAGCCGCCGTGCCCGACCGGGACGACGACGTCGTCCGGCGCGCCACCGAGCTGCTCGTACAGTTCGAATGCGATGGTGCGCAGTCCGGCCAGGTACATCGGCTGGTAGACATGACTGGCGTATACGGCGCCGGCCGCCGCCGCGGCGCACGCACGCTCCGCGGCCCCTGCGCGGGTCGGAGCCTCTGCGTCGATGATCGCGCCGTATGCGCGGGCCTGCGCCACCCGGACGCCGTCGGCGGCGGCGCGCGGCACGAACAACGTTACGCCGATCCCGGCCGCCGCGCCGTACGCCGCGGCGCTCGCGCCGGCGTTGCCCGACGAGTCCTCGACGGCGTCCGTGACGCCTTCGCTCGCCAACAGCGTGAACAGGGCCGCGAAGCCCCGGTCTTTGTAGCTGCCGGTCGGCTGCGCGAATTCGAGCTTGTAGGCCACTTCGGCGCCGCCCATTGCGGCGCCGCCCGTCGCAGCGCGGACGAGCGGCGTCCGGCCTTCGCCGAGCGTGATCCGCCGCACCGCATTCGGCAAGCCAAACGTGGTTTGATAGCGCCAGATCCCAGGTGCCTCCACGTCGACGGCGGCGGCATCGTACGGACGCATGTCCGGCCAGCGAAGCTGACCGCCGTCCGCGAGCCACGGCCGCGCTGGCCCGGTCAAGGCGCGTCGGCCCGGCCGGCCGCGCCGGGTGCGTCGACGCGGCGCCACTCGCCGCTCGCGCCGCCCGACTTGGACTCGAGCTCGATGGCGGTGATCCGCATGCCGCGGTCGATGGCCTTGGCCATATCGTACAGCGTGAGAAGGGCCACGGACACGGCCGTCAGCGCCTCCATCTCGACGCCCGTCGGGCCGTTCGTCCCGGCCGTGGCGGTGACGATAAGCGCGCGCGGGCCGTCGCCAGGTGGGGCCGGACGCACGTCGACCGCGACGCGCGTGAGGGCGATGGGATGGCACAGCGGGATCAGGGCGCTGGTCTGCTTGGCCGCCTGGATGCCGGCGATGCGCGCCGCGGCCAGGACATCGCCCTTGGGCAGGTCACCGGCGAGGATATGGGCCAGCGTCTCCGGCCGCATCTCGATGCGACCGCTGGCCGTGGCCTCGCGCAACGTGGACGGCTTGTGGCCGACATCGACCATCCGCGCGTTGCCGTCCGGGTCCAGGTGGGTCAAACCCATGGCTGGCGCGTCAAGGTCGTGGCGGCGAGATCGGCCGGAACGCCGTCGGCGGGCTGGAGAGGCGGACTCGGATCAGGCCCTCGACGTCCTCCATCGCCGTCTTGGCGATCTTCACGCGGGTATCGAGATCCTCGATCCAGGCCACCGGCACCTCGGCCACGCGGTAGCCGCGCTGGAGGGCGCGCAGCAGCAGCTCGCTGTCGAAGAACCACTCGTTGTTCTCAACGAGCGGCAGCAGCACGTCGACGGCGCGGCGACTGACCGCCTTGAAGCCGCACTGGGCGTCGGAGAACGTGCGCCGAGGAAAGAACAGTCGGATCAGCAGGTTGTAGCCGCGCGAGATCAGCTCGCGCTTCCACTGCCGCGTCACCTGGGCGCCCCGCTTGAGGCGCGACCCGATCGCGACGTCGTAGCCGCCGTCCGCGATCGAGGTGACCAGCGGCAGGAACGCATCCAGGTTCGTGGACAGGTCGACGTCCATGTAGCTCACGATGTCGGCATCGCTGGACGACCACGCCCGTCGCAGGGCGCGGCCGCGGCCCTTCTGTTCGAGGCGCAGGTACTCAACGCGATCATACTGCGCGGCGAGCGAGCGCCCGACGTCGGGTGTCGCGTCGATGGACGCGTTGTCGGCGATGACGATGCGCCAGCGCACGGGCAGGTGCGCGCCCAGGAAGGCGTGCAGCTCGGCGATCGAGCCGGGCAGCGCCCGCTCCTCGTTGTAGACCGGGATCACGACGTCGACGCGCAGGTCAGGGGTGAGCATCGGGCTGCGTACTCCGCGATTCATGCCGCAGCGCGCCGCCGATGGGCCGCGCCGACCCGGGCCTGAAGTGTAGCATACGGTCTGTCGCCGGGCGGCGTCCGTCGACGCCCACGACGGGCGCGGACGGGCGCGGACGGGCCGCGCGCCGGGGCGAACGAGATGCGCCGCGACGATTCACCGGCGCGTCGCATCGTTTGAGGAATCGGGCCGAGGGCCGTATACTGCCGCGCTCCATGCGGATCAAAGAACTGTCCCTCAGCGGGTACAAGAGCTTCGCCTCGCGCACCCGATTCGTGTTCCCGACCGGCGTCACCGCCGTCATCGGCCCCAACGGCAGCGGCAAGTCGAACATCGCCGACGCCGTGCGGTGGGTGCTCGGCGAGACGCGCCCGAGCCACCTGCGCGCCCGCAGCCACGACGACCTCATCTTCGCCGGCACGGAGCGCCGCTCCCGCGCCGGCATCGCCGAGGTCCTGCTGACGATCGACAACACGGACGGCGGCCTGCCGATCGACTTCGCCGAGGTGACGATCGGGCGGCGCGCCGAGCGCGACGGGACGATGGTCTACTCGATCAACGGCGCGCGCGTCCGGCTGCGAGATGTCGTCGACCTGCTCAGCGGCCGCTTCGGCCAGGGCCACTTCACCGTCATCGGCCAGGGCCTCGTCGACAGCTTCATCGCGATGCGCCCGGACCAGCGCCGGGCCCTCATCGACGACGCGGCCGGGCTGACCCCGCTCCAACGCCAGGCCGAGCGCACGCTGCGAAAGCTGGCCGACACGGCCGAGAACCTGCGGCGGGTGAAGGACGTCCAGAGCGAGCTCGGCCCGCGGCTGCGGCGGATGGAACGGCTCGCCGAGCGCGCTGAGCAGCACGGCGGTGTGGCGGCCGAGCTGCGCGCGCTTTTGGCCGGCTGGTATGGTTGGCACACCGCCGCCGCCGCCGCCGCGCATGCCACGGCCGCCGGCCATGCCGCCGCCTTGGCCGCGGAGCGGGACGCGGCGCGCGGCAAGGCGCAGGAGGCCAGCCAGGCTCTCGACTCCGCCAGCAGCGCATCAGACCAGACGGAAGAAGGCCTTCGCGCCCGCCGCGCCGCCCGCGACGCGGCGGGCGGCGCGCTGGCCGCGGCCCGCCAACGCGTCGCGGTCGCCGCCGCGCAGGCCGCCGCGGTGGAGCGACAGATCGAGGCGCTGGCGACGACGACGGCGGACCTCGAAGAGGAGGCCGCGGCGCTGAACGGCCGCGCCGCAGAGATGGACGCGCGATTGACCGAGCTGCGCGCGGTATACGAACGGCACAGCGCCGCGCTCGGCGAGGCGCGCCGAGCGCAGGAAGCCGCAGACGCGGAGCGAAACGCGCGGGCCGCGGCCGCGGACCAGCGGCGCGCGGCCTTTGCGGCCCTCCAGACGGAGATCGCGCGCTTGAGCGCGCGGCATAGCTCGATCGAAGAGACGCGGACGGCGCGCACGACGCAATTGGCGGAGGCCAAGGCCGCCGGCGAGAGCGCCGAGCGGTCGCTCGCCGCGCTCACCGCTGCGCACGAGGCCGCGCTCACCGCGTTCACCGCGATCGACGAGGCGCACGGGGCGCTTCTGGCTCAGGCTGGCGCGGCGGAGAGCGCGCTGGACGCCGAGCACGCCGCGTTGGCCGACGCCCGCGAACATCACGCCGCGGCGCGCCAGGTTCACGCGGAGGCCGAGGCGCGCATGCGCACGCTCGAATCTCTGTTTCGCGAGGCCGGCACGGACGCCGCCGCGATCGACGCGCTGACCGCGGGCGATCGCGTGGCGGTGCGCGGCACGGTGGCGGAGTTCATCGCCGCGCCGGACGAGTGGGAGGCGGCGGCCGCCGCCGCGCTCGGCCCGTTCGTGCGCGCCGTGGTGGTGGCGGACGCTCGCGCCGTCGCGGACGCGGTCGACATCGTGCGCGATGCGCGCTCGGCCGTGCACCTCGCGCCGTCCACGGCGGTGACGGCGCACGGCGTCGAGTGGACGCCCGCCAAAGGGGAAACGCGCGCCACGGACGTCCTGGCCTGTCCGGAAGCGCCGGGCCTGCTGGCCGTCCTCGTGGCGGACGTCGCGTTCGTCCGCGATCTCGCGGCTGCGACGCGGGCCGTCGAACGACCGGGCGGCCCGCATCGCGCCGCGACGAGGGACGGGCAGCTCGTGCTGCGCGGCGGCGCGGTGACCGTCGGGGCGGGCAACCGCGACGTGCTGGCCCTGGCGCGCGAGCGGCGCGCGCTGCCGGAACTGCTGGCGGCCACGGCGGTCGATGCCCAGACCGCCGGCGGCGCGGTCGACCGCCACCTCGAAGCGCGCCGGACACTCGAAACCGAGCTAGGCCGCCTGGCGGCCGCGCGCGCGGCGATCGAACCCGAACGCGACGCCGCCGCGAAAGCGCGCGACCACGCCCTGGCCGAGCTCGACCGCGGCGCGCGGGAGCACGCCTGGTCGCTCGAGCGGCGCGCCCGATTGACCGCGGAGTACGACCGGCTGACGGCCGAGCGGCAGGAGGTCGACGACGCGCTGGCCGCGGCGCAGCCCAGCCTGCAACAGCTCGAGGCCGAGGCGAGCGCGGCGGCCGCGGCGCTCGCGACGATCGATCTGGCGACCCCGCGCGCGGCGCTGGCGGCCGCGAACACGGCACAGGCCGAGGCCGCCGCGGCGCTGGCGGGCCATCGTGCGGCGCTGGACGCCGTCCAGCGCGAGGGGGCGGCCGCCCGACAGCGGACCGCCGAAGCGCAGACGCGGCGCACCACGCTGACGGCCGAGGCGGTCCGATGGACCGAGGAGCACGCGCGGGCCGCGGCGGACGTGGAGCGCCACGGCGCGGAGCACGCGGCGCTCGATCTCGCGCTGACCAGCGCGGAGGGCGCGGCGGGCGACGTGCGGGCGCAGGCGCGGGCGCAGGCCGAGTCGCTCGAGGCATCACGGCGGACGGTGGCGGCCGTGGACGCCCGCATCGCCGAAGCCACGGTGGCCGTGGCGCGGGCCGAGGATCGGGTCACCCGATTGGAGGAGCAGCGGCTGGCGGACGCCGAGGTGCTCGACCTGGCGTCGGATGATCTGATCGCGGACGCGGACGGGCTGGAAGCGCCGGACGACGCCACCGAGACGCGGATCGGCCAGCTGCGCCGCCGGCTGCGCGAGATCGGCGCGATCGACCGCGAGGCGCTGGCGACGTACCACGAGACGGCGGAGCATCACGCGCACCTCACCGCGCAGGTCGCGGACCTCGAGGCGGCCGACCGCGACCTGCGAACGGCGCTCGAGACGTTGGACGCCGAGATGGCGGCGGGGTTCGCGGCGACCTTCGGCCGCGTCGCCGAGGCGTTCGGGCGGTACTTTCCGCAGCTCTTTGGGGGCGGCGAGGCCGAGCTGACGCTCGAATCGACCGACGACGCGCCGCCCGGCATCGACATCATGGCCCGACCGCCGGGCAAGCGGAGCCAGCCGCTGTCGCTCCTGTCGGGCGGCGAGCGCGCGATCACGGCGGTGGCGCTGCTGTTCGCGCTGCTCGAGGTGAGCGGCACGCCGTTCGTCGTGCTGGACGAGGTGGACGCGGCGCTGGACGAAGCGAACGTCGACCGCTTTCGCGGCTGCCTGGCGGAGCTGGCGGGCAGCATGCAGGTCGTCATCGTCACCCACAACCGCGGCACGGTGCAGAGCGCCGAAACGGTGTACGGCATCACGATGGCCGAGGATGGCGCGAGCCAGGTGATCAGCCTGAAGGTCGACCCTGTCGCGTGAGGGTCGAAGGCGCTGCCGCCAACGCCACGCAACGTGGCTCCCCAACAGACCAACCCTCTAGACGACGGCGCGGCGCGCGTGCTATGATCGCAGCGGCGTCGCCCTGCCGTCTCGGGCGGCTGGCGCGCGGAGCGAGGGTTCGTCCCGCGGAGCGCCATTCATCTGCCCCGTCCTCATCGCTACGGGATCCACCGCAATCACACTCGCGAACGGTAGAGCCGTCACAAGGGAGTCACCCGCCATGGATCGACAAACACCCCGCCGCCTGACCGCGGCCCCGGTCGCGCTCGCGACCGTCCTGGCGCTCGCCGCCGCGCTGTCGATGCCGGCGTTCGCCGCGCCGACCGCCCGCCGCGCGCAAGGCCCGATCGACCTTTGCGCCGACGCGACGCTCACGAACCGCGGCGAGTTCACGCAGACGATGACGCTCGCGCCCGGCACGTATGTCGCGCCGAACTGTTCGCTGCGGGTCAAGGACGTCGCGACGCTGACCCTGAACGCCGGCACGATCATCGAGTTCGGCGAGGACACGAACTTCCAGGTGAACGGCCGGCTGAACGTCGCGGGCGCAAACGCCGGCGACGTCGTGTTCCGTTCGGCCGCCACGGTGAAGAACCGGGGCGACTGGCAGGGCGTTCGCGTGCAGAGCAAGGGCTCGGCGGTGTTCCGCGGCCTCGAGCTGCGCCACACCGGACAGACGGGGTCCGCCGCCATCGAGAGCGACGGTGCCGTGTCCATCGAGAACAGCACGATCGCCGACGGCGACGGCTCAGGCGTGGTCGTCCGGCGCGCGGGCGGGACGATCCGCAACAGCCGCATCGCGAACATGACGAAGGTCGGGCTCGAGGTGCAGTCGCCGAGCAGCCAGGTGCAGACGAACATGAACCTAGACGGCGTCACGTTCCAGGACAACCGCGGCGCCGCGGTCCAGAGCGCGACAACGGTGCAGTGGACGCTCTCGAACAGCGCCGCCAGCGGCAACGCGCTGAACGCGATCATGATCCAAGGCGGCACGGCCGACCGCGCCCTCACGCTGCGCGGCGGCGACCTGCCGTACGTCATCACCGGCGTCGTCACGCACGTCAAGGACCTGACGATCGAGCCGAACGCCGTGATCAAGTTCGCGAACGGCTCGTCGGGACTGAAGGTGCGCAACGGGGCGCGCCTGGTCGCCGAAGGCGGCGAGGGGACGCCCATCGTCTTCTCCGCGAGCGCCGACGACAGCGCGTGCATCTTCGCCGGCCAGGCATCGCCGCGGATCACGTGCAACACGGACAACGACGACAAGGAGCCCCAGCCGGGATCGTGGCAGAAGGTCGAGGTGGAGGACAGCGCCGTCGCGGCGTCGCTGAAAAACGTCATGCTGCGCTACGGGGACAACGAGACGCTGCTCGTGCGCGCGCCGGGCACCGTGATCGACCACGCCACGATCGAGCACGCGAACGGCGTCGCGCTGCGCGTGAACAACTCGGCCCCGTTCGGCGGGACGTTCCTGACGATCACGAACGGCATGTTCAAGAACAACGTCGGCTCGGCCGTCGATCTGGATTCGTCCGTACCGATCACCGTCAGCCTCACGAACAGCGCGTTCGCGGACAACGCGTTCACGGTCCGGATGTCGGCGGACGTCGAGCTGCTGAACGGCGGCAACACAGCCACCGGCCACGGCGTGAAGGGCTACACGGTCAACCAGGGCGAGGCCAAGGCCAGCCACACGTGGCGCGCCGGCGACCTGCCGTGGGTGCTGCCGGCCACGATCCGCCTCGGCGACTCAGCGGCCACGCTGACGATCCAGCCGTCGGCCGTCGTGAAGCTCGGCTCGCTCGGGACGCAGCGCGGCCTCGGCGGCCTCGACATCGAGCGCGGGCGCCTGATCGTCGGCGGTGCGGACGCCTCCAAGCGCGTGCTGATCACGTCGATCCACGACGACGCGTGCGACGCGGCGGACACGGCCGCCGGCTGCGACACGAACGGCGACGAGGGCGGCTCGCAGCCGCTGAGCGGCGACTGGACATGGGTCCACATCGGGCGCCTGGCCCAGGAATTCCGGATGACGAACGCGCTCGTGCGCTACGGCGGCGCGACGCCGGCCCGCTACGCGATGGTGGAACTGGAGCACGCGAACTGCATCGTGTCGGACAGTGAGTTCGCCTACAGCAGCAGCAGCGGCATCGCGATCGACGGCGTCCAGCCGCGGATCGAACACAACATCGTGCGCGCGAACGGCAAGAGCGGCATCCGGATCGTCGGCGGCGACCGCGAGGTCCGGGTGACGATCAAGGACAACGCGATCTACGACAACAACGGCGGCGCGATCGAGATCGACGCGAACGTCGAGGTCGACCTCTCGGGCAACACGACGACGATCCCGTCCGGCTACACGGCGACGAACCGCCAGCTCAACGGCATCGTGATCGGCGGCAACGCGCAGAGCTCGACGACGTGGCATCACTCGCCCGACATGCCGTTCATCATCAACCGCAAGGTCGACGTGCTCAACCAGTCGGTACTGACGATCGAACCGGGCGTCGTGATCAAGTTCACGCTGCTGGGCTCGATCTCCACCAGCCGCGGCACGTTGATCGCCCAGGGCACGAGCGACAACAAGATCATCTTTACGTCCGTGGCGGACTCGACCGTCGGCGGCGTTTCGGTGGACGGCTCCGGCCCGCCCGGACCGAAGGACTGGGGCGGCCTCGAGTTCACCCGCCCCGGCACAGCGCGCTCCGGCACGCTTGAAAACGTCGAGATCCGCTACGCGAGCGGCGGCAGCCCGCTGGCCGCGGTGAACATCCAGCAGGACAACGTCCGGATCGACCACGTCACGATCAGCAACGGCGCGGACGCCGGCATCGCGATCGACGACGCGAACGGCGTGAGCATCACGAACACGACGCTCGATCACCTGGGCGGCGCGGCCATCTACGCACGCACGCTGACGAACCTGTCGGCGATCGTGAAGGACAACACGATCACGAACTGCGGCGTCGCGGCGCAGATGGACGCAAACGCCCAGCTCGAGATCAGCGGAAACACGTTGTCCGGCAACCGCATCAACGGCATCATGGTCAAGGGCTCGATCAAGACGAAGCGCACGTGGTACGCGGACGACATGACGTACGTCATGGACGACGTCTCGGTCGACTCCGGCGGCAACCTGCTCGTACAGCCGGGCACGATGGTGAAGGCGATCACCGACAAGGGGCTCCAGCTGCGCGTCGGCGCCCTGCAGCTCGAGGGCACCGCGGAGCGCCCGATCGTCTTCACCTCGATCCGAGACGATCGCTGCAGCGCGACGGTGTTGGAGGGCTGCGACACGGATTCGAACGACCAGAGCAAGGAGCCGGGCGACTGGCGCGGCATCTCCGTGGACGCCGGCACGAACAACAGCGTCCTGCTGTCGCACGTCGTTCTGTTGTACGGCGGCCAGTCGACCGCCGCGTTCGACAGCAAGGCCAGCAGCACGACGCTCAAGGACTCGCAGATCGCGTACGCCAACAAGTACGGCTCCGCGTTCAACGACGTCCGCACGATGGTCGTCCAGGGCAACTACTTCCACCACAACGGCGCCGCCGGCGTCCTGCTCAGCGGCGTGACAGCCGGGCAGCTGAGCAACAACATCTTCACGGACAACGCGCGGCCGGTCGAGCACGGGTCCAAGGGCATCGTCACGACCAAGGACAACGTCGCGATCGGGAACGCCGCGGACGCGATGCTGTTCACGGTCGACTCGATCTCCAACGCCCAGGTGTGGGCGAACGACCTGCCGCGCGACATCACGCGCCTGGTCACCCTCTCGACGAGCACGCAGGGCGGCGGCAATCCGGACCTGACGATCGACTCGGGCCTGCTCATGCGCTTCGCGCCCGGCGCCGGCATCAAGGCGCGCGCCGGCCGGTTCGAGGTCGGGGGCGCGTACTTCACGTCGGATGGGTCAGATCTGCGCCGCCAGACGTGGTCCGGCCTCAGCTTCGAGGGCACGTCCCGCGGCAAGCTGTCGCACAACTTCGTGGCGATGGCGGGCAACGGCTCGGTCGGTGCGATCGACATCAACTCCGAGGGCCAGGGCCAGCCGATCCAGGTGAACTACAACTCGATCCTGCGCTCGGCCGGCTCGGCGGTCACCGTCAGCCCCGAGAACAACAATGTGCCGCGCCCGGCCATCGTCGGCAACCTGATCGCCGGCACGACGGACAGCACGTCCGGCTACGCCTTCCGCCTGTCCGGGGACGGCGACACGGTCATCCAGTACAACCGGATCTCGGACTTCCCGAACGGCATCTCGATCAACAAGAAGGTGCCGAAGATCAACTTCAACAACTTCCTGGGGGTGCGCGGCAAGGCGGTCGACAACACGACGGCCTCGAACTGCGTCGACGCCACGAACAACTGGTGGGGCGACCTCACCGGGCCGAAGGACAACATGGACGGCACGGGCGACCGCTGCAAGGACAAGAACCCGGGCGCGAAGGGCTCGGACGTGTCGGAGTACGTCGACTACAACCCGTGGCTCAAGGCGCCGCCGCCGCCCGTGCCGATGCTCGACCTGCCGCGATGCGGCTACACCAACAAGAGCACGGTGACGATCGCCGGCCACGCCGGGCCGGGCGCGCAGGTCGTAGTCTACGACGCGGACTCCAAGATCGACCCGATCATCACGGCGGACAGCGGTGGTTCGTTCCGGCAGGAGATCACGCTGAGCAACGGCGTGCACGACATCTCCGTCGAGACGGTCGGCACGGCGCCGAATTCGGACGGCACGAACCAGGACCTCAAGAGCCCCCGCCTGGGCTACCGCGTCGTTCGGATCGACACGACGCCGGACATCGACCCAGCCAGCATCGTGTTCCAGTACGGCACGCAGACGCAGCCGCTGCGGGACGCCACGGGCTGTGCGGTGGCGTGCGGCGGCGCGTCCAGCGGCCGCGTGACGCTGCCGCCCAGCACGCCCGTCGTCGTCGTCGTCGATGTGAAGGGCAGCCCGAGCAGTGTGGAGTTCGTGCAGGCCGGCCGCCCGAACGTGGCGTTCACGGCCCGCGGCAACGGCTGGAAGACGGACCCGTTCCAGCCGGCGCCGGGCGCGTTTACGATCCGGATCAACGGCCAGAGCGGCTCGTTCTGCCAGGGCTTCGTGTACTTCGGGGGCCTGGGCCGCGTCTTCTCCGACACCGGCGCCAAGGGCGATCCGATCGTCGATGTCGGCTTCGAGGAGAACGACCCGCGCCCGGTGAGCGACACGCTGCGCATGGGCGCGTTCGTCCGCACTGCGCGCAAGAGCGCCTCCGGGCGGTTCAGCGCGACGACGTCCCAGGGCGTCGACGCGGACGGCAAGCCGCTGCCGTACGTGAAGAACGCGGAGTACGTGCTGTCGTTCGTCGACCCGATCGACCTGGCGGCCATTCCGGCGCCGTTCCTCACCTTCAAGCACCAGTACTCGCTGGCAACGGGCGATACGATCACGGTCGAGGGCCGGACGTCGTCGGCCGATCCGTGGGTGACGCTCGGCAAGACGCTCGAGGATTCCAACGGCTGGAAGATCGACAAGGGGTCGCAGGACGTCTGGACCGGCGTCGGGATCGCGCTCGATGAGTTCGCGCGGTCGAGCCGCTTCGAGCTGCGCTTCATCTTGAAGGCGAACTCGGACGACCGCGTGGCCGAGGGCTGGTACCTGGACGAGATCACGATCCGGCCCGGCGGCGCGAACAACCGGCGCTACGACACCGGCGAGCCGCTCGTCGCCGGCGCGCAGGTCACGCTGTTGCAGCGCGACCAGGAGACGGGCGAGTACGTGACGTGGGACGCCTCGCCGACCGGGCAGCAGAACCCGCAGACCACGGACACGGACGGGCGCTTTGGGTTCTTCAACCTGCCGGCGGGCGAGTACCGCCTGCTCGTGGCGCGCGGCGGCAACGGCGGCCTCGCGCCGTTCCTCAGCGACGCGTTCATCGTGCTCGACGGCAGCTTCGTGATCGACGTGCCGCTGACGGGCGGGCCGAAGATCTACTTGCCGTACGTGGTGCGCGGGACGTCAACGCGCTAGCGGCGCACGGACGAGCGCGGTAGGCGTTCGGGCTAGCTTGAGCTAGAGCAACAAAGAACCCTCCGGGGCCAATGGGCGCCGGAGGGTTCTTTGTTGGGGATGAAAGGGGCGCAGGCGGGGCGGACGTGCGGAGCCGCACGTCCTTGTCGTAGCGCATCCGTTCTACTACAATCCCCCTCCCCACACCGCGTCCACGTCGCCCCTCCCCCCTTTCCGCCGACGGTCGACCGGTGTACATCGAACTGCATGCCCACTCCAACTACTCGTTCCTCGACGGCGCGAGCCCGCCCGAGGCACTGGCGCGGCGCGCGGCGGCGCTCGGGATGCCGGCGCTCGCGCTGACGGACCACCAAGGGCTGTATGGCGCGGTTCAGTTCCGGAACGCCTGCCGCGAGGCGGGCATCCGGCCGATCTACGGCGCCGAGATCACCCTCGCGCCAGAGCAGGGCGGCGCGGCGGGCGGCGCGGCGGGCGGCGCGGCCGGCCAGGCGAGCCTGCCCGGCGGCCACCTGACGCTGCTCGTCGAGAACGCCGCCGGCTGGGCGAACCTGTGCCGGCTCCTCTCCGCGGCCGGCGCCGCCGGCACGAAGCGCGACCGCCCCGTCGCCTGGGCGACGCTGGCCGCGCACGCGGACGGTCTGATCGCCCTGACCGGCTGCCGCGACGGCGTCGTGGCCGGGCCGGCGCGGCGCGGCGACAAGGAGGGCACGCTGGCCGCGGCCAAGACGCTGGCGGCGATGTTCCGGCCCGACGCCCTTTATGTCGAGTTACAGCGCCACCTCGACCACGGCGATGATCGGACATCCGCGACGCTTCTTGCGCTGGCCGAGCACATCCGGCGGCCGGTGATCGCCACGAACAACGTGCACTACGCCGAGCCCGACGGCTATCGGCTCCAGCACGTCTTGAACAGCATCCGCACGCGCGAACCGCTCGACACCGCCGCCGGGCGGCTGTACGCCACACCGCACCGCTACCTGAAGTCCTCGGCCGAGATGACCGCGCTGTTCGGAGACATCCCGGCCGCGATCCGCACCACGAGCGCCGTCGCGGAGCGCTGTGCGTTCGCACTCGACCACACCGCCTACCGTCAGCCGACGTTCCGGACGCCGGGCGGAATCCCCGCGTTCGACCATCTGCGCGCGCTGTGCGCTGCCGGTATGGCAACGCGCTACCACACCGCCTCGCCCACGGCCGAGGCGCAGCTGGCCAAGGAGCTGGGCGTCATCGAGCGCACGGGTCTGGCGGACTACTTCCTGGTCGTGCACGACTTGGTCGCGTTCGCGCGCTCCGAAGGCATCCTGTGCCAGGGCCGCGGCTCGGCGGCCGGGAGCGTCGTGGCCTACGTGCTTGGCATCTCGCCGGTCGACCCGATCGCCCACGGCCTGTTGTTCGAGCGCTTCCTGGCCGAGGGCCAGACGAGCACGCCGGACATCGACGTCGACTTCGCGGCGGACCGGCGCGAGGAGGTGATCCAGTACGTCTACGCCAAATACGGCGCGGAGCGAACGGCGATGGTGGCGAACGTCGTGACGTTTCGGGCGCGGTCGGCGGTGGCGGATGTGGGCATGGCGCTCGGGTTCCCGGCCGAGCTGCTCGACAAGGTGCGCCGCCACCTCCACACCCGCCAAGCCTCCGACGTCGGGATCGACCTGGCCGAGGTGGATGCCTTCCGCGCCCACCTCGGGCACCTGCCGTGGCGGCTGCTCGTCGAGCTGTGCGCGGCGATCGACGGCTACCCGCGGCACCTCGGGATCCACGTGGGCGGGATGATCGTCACCGCGGCGCCCCTGGCGGCGATGGTGCCGCTCGAGCCGGCCAGCATGGCGGGCCGCGTCGTCGTCCAGTGGGACAAGGACGATGTCGAGGATGTCGGGCTGATCAAGATCGACGTGCTGGGGCTGCGGACGCTCGGGCTCGTGGCGGAGTGCGTAGCAGCCGTCGTCGCCAGCGACCCGCGCGGGGGATCGGACGACGGCGACGCCGAGCCGGTGACAGCGTTCCTGGACGCGATCCCCGACGACGATCCGGCCGTCTGGGAGATGCTGCGCGCCGCGGATGCGATCGGGTGCTTCCAGGTCGAGAGCCGGGCGCAGTTGGCGTTGTTGCCGCGGCTCCGGCCGGAGCGGATCGAGGACCTGATCATCGAGGTCGCCTTGATCCGGCCCGGACCGGTGCAGGGCGGGATGGCCAAGGCCTACCTACGGCGGCGCGACGGCGCGGAGCCGGTGACCTTCTGGCACCCGTCGCTGGAGGGCGTGCTGCACGAGACGCTCGGGATCCTCGTGTTCCAGGAGCAGGTGCTGCAGGTGGCGATGGCGATCGCCGGCTTCTCCGGCGCCGAGGCGGACGGCCTGCGCCGCTCGATGAGCCGCAAGCGCTCGCGCGCGGCGATGGAGCGCTGGCGCTCGCAGTTCGTGGCGGGCGCCGCGGCGCGCGGGATCGGGGCGCGCATGGCGGACGGCGTCTTCGACAACCTCCTGGGGTTTGCCAGCTACGGCTTCTGCAAGAGCCACGCGGCGGCGTTCGCCCGCCTGACGTGGGTGACGGCGTGGCTGAAGTGCCACTATCCGCATGCCTACGCCTGCGCGCTCCTCAACGCGCAGCCGATGGGCTTCTACACCGTGGAGACCGTGATCGAGGACGCCAAGCGGCACGGGATCGCGATCCTGGCGCTGGACGTGAACGCCTCGGGCGTCCGCTGGACCGTCGAGGCGGGCGGCCCGCCTGCCCCTGCCCCCACCGGCCTGCGCGTCCCGCTCACCCGCCTGCGCGGCATGCCGGACGCCGTCGCGACGTCCATCGTGGCGGCGCGCGAGGCGGGCGGGCCGTTCGCGGACCTGTGGGACCTCGTGCAGCGGGCGCGGCCGCCGCGGGACATCGTCGAGCGGCTGATCGCCGCCGGCGCATGCGACCGGTGGGGCGTCGAGCGGCGCGAGCTGCTCTGGGCGCTCGGCGAGATGCACTGGCGATCGGAGGAGCTGGCGATCGAGCCGAACGTGCGGGCGGTCGGGCTGCCGCTGACGACGCACACCGAGGCCGTGCTCGCGGACTACAAGCTGTTGGGTCTGGCGCAGGGCGAGCACCTCATCGGCATCCTGCGCCCCGCCCTCGCGGACGCCGGCTGCGCGCCGTGCGCCGCGCTGGCGGACGGCATCCACGGGGCGCCGATCCGCATCGGCGGGCGGCTCGAGGTGCTCCAGCGGCCGCGGACGGCCAAAGGCATCGTCTTCGTGACGATCGAGGACGAGACGGGGCTGGCGAACCTCGTGCTCTACCCGGCGGTGTTCGAGGCGTACCGGCACGTGTTTCGGCGCTCGCCGGTGATCATCGCCGGCGGCCACGTGCAGCAGGACGCGGGGGTGGCGCACCTGATCGTCGAGCGGGTGGAGGCGGTGGTGTGGGGGGAGGACGATGGGCAAGCGGCGGAAGCCGTGCCGG
>JBDTSC010000023.1:0-22569 GCA_039931375.1 Ardenticatenales bacterium | reverse complement strand
GCGTACAGCCCGTCGACCGGCGCCGCGAAGGCCAGCGAGACGCCGGCGTCGAACGCCCGCGTCGCGGTCGCGGCGCCGCCCCAGCCGACAGCCGCGAGCAGCCGTGCGACGACGCGCTCCCACGCCGCGGCGGCATCGGCCGGCGACGGATCGCCTAAGGCGTCCAGCGCAACGTCGAGGCAGGCGCCGGGGGTGGGCAGGAGGAGGTTAGGGCCGGTGAGGCGGCGGGAGTCGTGGATGTCCATCGGCGGTGTGTCGACCTTGGTGGTTGATGAGCGCTCGCGGGCAGCGATTGAACCGCGGGCGAACGGAGAGGCGAACGGCGGCGGGATGGTACATCGGACGCCGGCGCCCGGCCGATACACGGCGTGTTCTACGGCGCGAAGCGCGCTGCGCGGCAACGGCCCGTCGCCTGTCGGCGGTTGTCCGCGGCCGCGGGATCGTCGAAGGCTACCACTCCCCCGCGTACCGCACGTCCCACCGGCCGTCGCCATCCGCCGCCGCCCCTTTCGGCGCACCCGGCGCGTCGTCCGCCCGGACACCTGTCCCGCTGTCAGCGCCGGCATCGGCGCTGGCGGCAGGATCGACACCGTCGGCCAACGCCCCATACAGCAACTCGACGATCTGCCGCACGTGCAGCAGATCGTGCGCCAGCCACGACGCCATCAGATCCCCCGCCCGGATCGTGAAGCCGGACGGATGGCGGGCGGCGTTGTCCCAGCGGGGATCGGCGAGGCCGGCAAGCCACGATAGGGACCGCTGCCGCTCGGCCATGAAGTCCGCCAGCGCCGCGGCGAGATCCCGCGCGGCGTAGGCCCGCGTCGTCACCCAAGCCTGGGGGTCGATCGGCGGCCACGGCAGCATCGGATCCTCCAGCGTGAGCGACACGCGCGTCCGGAAGTCGTCCCGCTCCTCGTCGGCCAGATGGCAGACGACCTCGAGGATGGACCACGCGTCGGCCGACGGCCTCCAGCGGGCGGCGTCGCCCGCGACCGGGCGCACGAGCGCCGCGATTGCGTCCGCGTTGGCGGCAAGCGTGTCGCGGGCGGCGGCGAGGTCCATGGTGGGCTCCTGTTGAGTGTGCATCGTCGTCCGTGGCGACCGTAGCGTGCGGCGCATAGAATATATCGTCCTCGCTCTCGCCTCTCCGCGCAAGGAGCCCCCATGATCCTCGGCTGGGATCCCAACCGCGTACGCGTCTTCGTCGTCGGCATCCTGGAGTGGCGCCACGCCGCCGACTATCCCTCGTTCCCGCACGAGCGCCGTCGCGACCAGCGGCTTGTCGACTTTCTTCGCTCCCAGAACATCCCCGCCGAGCAGGTCGTCTACCTCCAGGACCGCGCGGCGACCACCGCCACGATCCGCGACGCGTTCGACCGGCTCCTGTCCGCCGCACAACCGGGCGAGCTGCTCGTCCTGTACTTCGCCGGCCACGGCGCCCGCAGCGACCGCGGCGTGAACTACTTCTGCAGCTACGACGCGGGCGATCCGCGCAACGGCGGCTGGGCCGTCGCGGACATCCCCAAGGCGATCGAACGAAGCTTCGGCGGCTCGCACGCGCTCCTCTTGGCGGACTGCTGCTACTCCGGCGGCCTGGCGGACGCCGTCGACGCGCACGGCGATCGGGTGGCCTACGCCACGCTCGCGTCATCGCTGGCCAGCGAGCTCTCGACCGGCAATTGGACGTTCACCGAAGGCGTGGACGCCGCCCTGCGCGGCCAAGCTTTCGCCGACGCGGACGGCAGCCGGACGATCTCGCTGCAAGAAATGGCCGATCAGGTCGGCGCCAGCCTCGCGTTCGCCGAGGAGCAGCTGGCCACGTTCCGCATCCGCGGCGCGTTCGACCCCCGCACGATCGTCGCCACCGCCCGCCCGCGCCCGAGCGCCGACGTCGGCCGGCGGGTCGAGGTGCTCCAAGGCGAGACGTGGTACCCCGCGCAGATCATCGACAGCGGCGGCGGCCGCTTCAACGTCCACTACTTCGGGTACGAGGACACGGACGACGAGTGGGTGACCGCGGACCGCATCCGGGAAGCCAAGCGGCCGCGCTACCCGGCCGGCGCGCTCGTCGAGGTGCTGTGGAACAAAGAGTGGTACCCGGCCCGCGTCCACGACTGCATCTCCGGCGTCCACCACATCCACTACGACGGGTACGACCACAGCAACGACGAGTGGGTGTCGACGGCGCGGATCCGGCCGCGGGCGGGGGCCTAGAGGTCGCGGAGGGGCGGGGCGAGACGGGGCGAGACAAGACGAACGCTTGTTCTATGCAACGCCCCATGGCATACTCGCCCGAACGATCATCCCCGTCGCGGGACGCACCCGACGAGATCCCGCCGAGACCGCCAAGTAACCGAGAAATTGAGAGGAGCTCCGACGATGAGCACGCTCGAACAAGCCCGCGCGACCCAACTTCGCAACATCGAAACCGCAACCGGCAAGACGATCGACGAGCTGCGCGCGCTCTTTGGCGCCACGGGCCTCTCGAAGCACACCGAGCTGCGCGAGTGGGCCATGCGCGAGCTTGGCCTCAGCCACGGCAACGCGAACGCGTTGGTGCACTACGCGCTCAACACGGACGGCCAGAGCGCCGCGGCCGCCGCGAACGCCTCGCTCGACGACATCGTCGCCGCGATCTACACAGGCCCTAAAGCGCAAATGCGCCCGATCCACGACCGCTTGATGGAAGCGGCGCAGGCTCTCGGCCCATTCGAGATCGCCCCCAAGAAGGGCTACGTCAGCCTCCGGCGCGCGAAGCAGTTCGCGATGCTCGGCCCGGCCACGAACACGCGCTTCGAGGTTGGGTTGAACATGAAGGACATCGACGGCACGGACCGCCTGGTCGCCCAGCCGGCGGGCGGCATGTGCCAGTACAAGGTCAAGGTGACGGACGTGGGTGAGGTGGACGACGCGCTCGTCGGCTGGCTGCGTGCGGCGTATGAGCAGGCGGGGGCGTAGGTGCGCACGCCGTCCGGAGCCACGCCATGACCAAGAACCGCGTCGAAGCCTTCAGCGACGGGGTGATCGCGATCATCATCACGATCATGGTCCTCGAGCTGCGGCCGCCGGAGGAGCCCACGCTGACCGCACTCGCCGCGCTCGCGCCGGTCTTCGTCAGCTACGTGCTGAGCTTCGTCTATTTGGGCATCTACTGGAACAACCACCACCACCTGTTCCAGGCGGTGCAGCACGTCGACGGGCGGGTCATGTGGGCGAACATGCACCTCTTGTTCTGGCTGTCGCTCGTCCCGTTCGCCACGACATGGATGGGCGAGAGCGGCTTCGCCACGGGCACCGTTGTGCTGTACGGGTTCGACCTCCTCATGGCCGCCGTCGCTTACACGATGCTGACGATGGCCCTGTTGGCCATCCACGACCGCGACTCCGCGCTGGCGACGGCGTTGGGCCGGGACTACAAAGGCAAGATCTCGCTGGCCTTCTACCTCGTCGCCATCGCGCTGGCGCGCTGGGCGCCGGCGATCTCGGGCGCGCTGTACTTCCTGGTGGCGGTGATCTGGCTCGTACCGGATCGACGGATCGAGCGCGTGCTGCCGACGAAATAGGCCGCGGCGCCCCGCCCGTCGCCCCCTACTCGTACCGCAGCGCGTCGATCGGCTTCATCGCCGCCGCGCGCCGCGCCGGGTAGATGCCGGACGCCAGGCCGACGACCAGGGCGAACGTCACGGCCATCACCACGCTCGAGGTCGTGACGGACGTGGTCATCAGCCCGGACAGGTTGACGCCCTTGGACACACCGTAGCCGAGTCCGACCCCGAGCGCGCCGCCGATGCCGCTCAGCACGATCGCCTCGATGAGGAACTGCGACAGGATGTCGACCCTTCGCGCGCCGACGGCCTTGCGGATGCCGATCTCGCGCGTCCGCTCCGTGACGGACACCAGCATGATGTTCATGATCCCGATCCCGCCGACCAGCAGCGAGATCGCGGCGATCGCGCCAAGGAACAGCGTCAGCGTCCGCGTCACATCGGACGCCAGCGTCAACAGGTCCTCCTGGCTGGTCACGTTGAAGTCGGCGTTGGCGTCGGCGGTGAGGCCGTGCCGCCGGCGCAGGAGCGTGTCGATCTCCGTCTTCGCGGCGGCGGAGCCGCCGGCGGTCGCGACGACGGTGATCAGCGAGACGGTCGGTTGGCCGGTCCGATTGCGGCCGCCGAACAACTTCAGCTGGGCGGTCGACAGCGGCACATACGCGGTCGAGTCCGGATTGCCCGAGATCGTCGAGGTCCCGACGGCCGTCAAGACCCCGACGACGGTCAGCTGGGCGACGCCGCCGTTGCTGCCGGGCAGGTTCGCCTTGATCTTCTGGCCGAGCGGATCGACGTCGCCGAAGAGGTCGGTGGCCGTCGTGCTGCCGAGCACCACGACGTTGCCCCGGCGGCGGACGTCGCCGTCCTCGATGAATCGACCCTCGCCGACCGAGAGCGTGTAGGCGTCCAGGAAGATCGGCGTGACGCCGCGGATCTGGCTGTTGACGTTCACGTTGCCCTGGATGAGCTGCGTCCGCTGCTGGAACTCGGGCGCGACGTTCACCGCGCTCGGAACCTCGTTCGGATCCGCGATCGCCGTCGCGTCGGCCAGGGTGAGGGTATCGGCGCCGCCGCCGCCGCCCTGAACGCGTCCGCCGTTCTGGGCGAAGCCGGCGCGCACGAACAGCAGGTTGGAGCCGGTCTGGTTGATCCGGCCCTCGATGGACGCCCGCGCGCCGTTGCCGATCGAGAGCAGCGCGATGACCGTCGCGACGCCGATGACGACGCCGAGCATCGTCAGGCCGCTGCGCAGCTTGTTGGCGGCGATGCCGCGCCACGCCACGCGCGCGTTGTCGGCCAGCGCGCCCAGCGGGGTGTTGAGGAGCAGGGACATCGGCTATTTCTCCTCGTGGACGATGCGCCCGTCGCGCATCCGGATCGTGCGGCCGGCGTGCGCCGCGATCTCCTCGTCGTGCGTGACGACGAGGATCGTCATCTGTCGGTCCTTGTAGAGCGATTCGAACAGCCTGAGGATGTCGGCGCCGGAGCGCGAGTCCAGGTTGCCCGTCGGCTCGTCGGCGACGAGGATCGTCGGTTCGTTCACCAGCGCACGGGCGATCGCCACCCGCTGGCGCTGGCCGCCGGACAGCTCGGACGGAACGTGGTCGGCGCGGTCCGCCAGCCCAACCCAGTCGAGCGCGGCCCGAGCGCGCGCTTCCTGCTCGGCGCCGGAGATCATCTGCCCGCCGTGGCGGTATTGGAGCGGCAGCATCACCTGTCGCAGCGCCGGCGTGCGCGGCAGCAGGTTGAAGTTCTGGAAGACGTAGCCGATCGAACGGTTCCGCACCGCCGCCAGCGCCCCGTCGTCCAGCCCGTCGACGGCCTGGCCGTTCAAGCGATAGCGCCCGCTGGTCGGCGTGTCCAAACAGCCGATGATGTTGAGGAGCGTGCTCTTACCGCAGCCGCTCGGACCCATGATCGCCAGCCACTCGCCGCGCGGAACGCTCAGCGAGACGCCGTCGAGCGCGCGCAGCACTTCGCCGCCCATCGGGTAGACCTTGGTGATGTCCTCGAGCTCGATCACGGCTACCGACCCGGTCCGCCGAATACCGGACCGCCTCCGAAACCGCCCGGGCGGGACGATGTCGTGGCCGCCGCGGAAGGCGCCGCGCTCCGGATCACGACGGTGTCGCCGGGGCTCACGCCGGTCAGGATCTCGACCTGGCTGTCCGTCTCCATTCCGAGCGTCACCTCGACCCGCCGCGTCGTGATGTCGGCCTCCGTGAGCGCGGTGCCCGCCGCCGTACCGCTCGCGCCGACGCCCGCCGCGCCGCCGGCCGTGCGGGTCCCGTTCCCGAATCCGCCCGTGCGCGTCCCGTTCCCGAACCCGCCGCCTGTCCGTCCCGCGCCCGTGCCACGAGCGGCCCCGCCCAGCGCTCCCGCGCCGGCCGCCGGCGTGCCCGGTCCCGCCGTCCCCGCCGCCCCGAACCGCGCACCTCCGGCCCCACCGCCGCGGTTGCCGCCGCCGGCCATCGCGGTGGTGGCCGCCACGCCGTTCACCTGGTCGAGCACATCGACGAAGTGCTGATCGCCCTCGCTTTGCAGCGCGCGCAGCGGCAGCACGATCGCGTCGGGCCGGCTGTCCGTGATGATCTGCACGTCGGCCGTCATGCCGGCCCGCAGATCCGTGTCGGCCGCATCGAACCGGATGACGACCGGGTAGAGCACCACGCCCGACTGCGGGACGGCGGAAGGCGCGATCGACACGACCTCGCCCGTCAGCGCCGCGTCGGGCACGGCGCCGACCGTTGCCCGCACCTTCTGGCCGACCTGCATCCGCGACACATCCGTCTCGTCGAGCGCGACTTCGACGCGGAAGCGCGAGAGGTCGCTAACGGTCACCATCGCCTGCCCGACGCCGGCCTGGGCGCCGACGGCGGCCACGAGCGCCGTCACGGTGCCCGTGATCGGGCTCGTCAGCGTCGCTTGTGACACCCGCAGCGAGGCCTGATCGAGCGTCGACTGGGCGATGGCGCGCTGCGCCTCGGCCTTGGTCACGGCGTCGCGGGCGTCGACCAGCGTGCTGGCGTCGGAACCGGCCAGCAGGTTGTTGTACTGCAGCTCGGCGATCTGAACGCTGATCTCGGACTGCAGGACGGACGCCTGGGCCTGGTTGCAGTCCGTCTCCTGCGCGCGACCCGCCTTGAAGCGGCCGCACGTCGCGTCCCGCTGCGACTGCGAGCTCCAGCGGGCATCGCGCGCCTTGTCGAGGTTCAGCTTGGCCACCTCCAGGTCCAGCGGATCCGCGCCCGCGGTCAGCGTCGCCAGCTTCGTCCTGGCGCTGGCCAGGCTGCTCTGCGCCGTGCTGAGGTTGGACCGCGCGGTCGACTCCTGGACGAGCAGATCCGCCGTGTCGAGCGCGACGAGCGGCTCGTTCATCGCGACGGCCTGGCCCAGGGTGGCCGAAACGAGCGCCACGCGCCCGCTGATCGGGAACGAAAGGCTTTGATCGTCGTCGGGCGCGAGCGCGCCGGACGCGTCGGCCACGGCCTCGAGCGGGCCGCGTCGCACGCGAACGAGCTCGATCCGCGCGGCGGTCGTCGTCGACGTCCGATGCGTCCACCACCACCCTCCGGCGCCGATCGCGCCGACGACGACGAGACCGGTGATGATCTTGGTCGTTCGGTTCATGTTTCTCTCCTTGAGGCTGCGACGCGCAGCGGGCCGACGGATCGGCGCCGCCGCCAGACGATAGCGTGTCCGGCCGGACGGCGGTCGGCCGAATGTGATGAAATGGGTTCAGTCGTATGATCCGGATGCAAAATCATGGTTCCCGACGCCATCTCGGCGCCACCCCCGCCGATCTCCAGGCGCCCCCCATCCCGAGGCGAAGCCCGTGCCGCGCAAAACCTACATCGACCCAACCCTCGCGCCCGAGTTGGAGCGCGCGACGCTCCGGCGCATCCTGGGCTTCGTGCGGCCGTTCTGGCGCCCCGCGACCGCGGTGATCGCCCTGATCCTCGCGACGTCGATGCTCGATCTGTTGCCGCCGTTGTTCGTCAAGCGGCTGGTGGACGTGGCGATCCCGACGGCGAACGTCCGGCTGCTCATCGGGCTGGCGATCGGCATGGTGGCGGCGCCGTTGGCGGCCGATGTCCTGGGCATGGGGCAGAAGTACCTGACGACGTGGATCGGCGAACACGCCATGCTCGATCTGCGGGTCCGGCTGTTCCGGCACCTGCACCGCCAGGGCATCGGCTACTTCGCGGCGATCAAGCCGGGCGAGGCGGTGTCTCGGATTCTCAACGACGTCGAGGGCGTCGGGTCCGTGGTCGAGGGGACGCTGTTCGACATCGTCGACGACGTGATCGTCGTGGCGACGACGTTGGTCGTGATCTTCGCGCTCGACGTGCGCCTGGCGCTGCTCAGCGTGACGATGCTGCCGCTGTTCATCTTCCCGACGCGCCGGGTCGGCAAGGTCCGCAAGCAGCTCAAGCGGCAGTCGCAGGCGCGGAAGGCGGAGCTGACCGGCATCCTGACCGAGACGCTCTCGGTCTCGGGCGCGCTCCTGCTCAAGGTATTTGGCGCCGCGGAGCTGGAGACGGAGCGCTTTCGGGCGAAGGCGGACGAGCTCGTGCGCCTTTCGCTTCAGCAGACCCTCGTGGGCCGGCAGTACCAGATGCTGATCGGGCTGTTCAAGAACATCGGCCCGGCGCTCGTGTTCGGGTTCGGCGGCTGGATCGTGATGCAGGGCAATGGGATCGGCATCGGCACGCTCGTGGCGTTCGTGACGCTGATCAAGCGCCTGTACGGCCCGGCGTCGTCGCTGGTCGGGGTCCACATCGACATCGTCGTCAGCTACGCCTACTTCGACCGCATCTTCGGCGTCCTCGACCTGGTGCCGTCCATCGAGGACGCGCCGGACGCGCTCCGCCCCGCCTCGCTGCGCGGCGAACTGCGCTTCGACGACGTCTCGTTCGCCTACGACAAGACGGGCCAGACGCTCTCGCACATCGACCTCGCGCTGGAGCCGGGGCAGATGGTCGCCGTGGTCGGCCTCTCCGGCGGCGGGAAGAGCACGCTGGCGATGCTCGTGCCGCGCCTGTACGACGTGACGGGCGGGGCGGTCCTCGTCGACGGGCACGACGTGCGGGCGCTGGCGCAGGACTGGCTGCGCGACCAGATCGCGGTGGTCACCCAGGAGACGTACCTGTTCCATACCTCGGTCCTCGAGAACCTACGGTACGGCCGGCCGGACGCCACCGAAGCGGAGGTGATCGAGGCCGCCAAGGCGGCGCAGATCCACGACCTGATCCGCGGCCTGCCCAGCGGTTACGACACCGTCGCCGGCGATCGCGGCTACCGCTTCTCCGGCGGCGAGCGCCAGCGCCTGGCGATCGCCCGTGCGATCCTAAAGAACCCGCGCATCCTGATCCTCGACGAGGCGACCAGCTCGCTCGACTCCCACAACGAAGCGCTCGTGCAGGCCGCACTCGCGCCGCTCATGGCCGGCCGCACGAGCCTGGTGATCGCGCACCGCCTCTCCACGATCGTGGCCGCGGATCAGATCGTCGTGATCCAAGGCGGGCGGATCGTGGAGCGCGGGACGCACGGGGAGCTCGTGGCGGCGGGGGGGGCGTACGCGGGGCTGTGGGCGGAGCAGGTCGGTACGTCCGCGTAGCGGATCGCGGGTTCTGGGCGGCCTACCCGTCCGCCGGACGTTCGCTCGGTTCGTCCGGTTCGCTCTGTCCGCCCCGCGCCCGCTTGCGCAGCCCCTGTCGCTCCGCCTCGAATCGCGCCAGCGCGATCGTCTGGCCGGCGCTGCGCAGAAGCGCGGTCGCGTTGGCGGCATAGATCGACGCCTGATCCGTCTCGCCCATCGCTTCGCAGGTCAAGGCCAGGAAGGCCATGCCACTGCCGACCTCCGCCATGTCGTTCACCTCGCGCGCGGCCTCGATGCCCTGTAGGTAGTGCTCCGTCGCGGCCGCGAGCTGGTCCTCCCAGTACAGGACGCGGCCCATGACACGATGGGCGGCGCTTCGGGCGCGCGCGTCCAGCCGCCCGTCCAAGAGGCGCAAGGCGATCTCGGCGTGCGCGCGCGCGGTGGACAGGTCGTCGTCGATCAGGGCGGCGCTGGCCAGTTGGCTGTGCGTTGCGCCCGCGGCCGCGGGGTCGTCGGCCACGACGGACAATGCTAGACGCTCACCTAGGAGGGCGCGCGCCGCGGCCGCGTTCCCGAGATGGAGCTCGTTGAGCGCCTGGTTCAGCAGGGCCTTGGACAGCGACCCTTCACGTCCGACCCGCCGGGCAATCGAGATCGCTTGACGGTTCAGGTCGCGCGACTCTTCGAACGCCTGCTCCTCTTGGAGAGCGATCGCCAGGTTGATCAGGGATCGCAGCAGGCCGATGTCGTCGCCGACCGCGTGCCATGCGTCCAGCGCGCGCCGGAGGTGCCGAATGCCGACGGTGCGATCCGACGCCAGGACGGCCAGCGTACCGGCGGCATGCGATGCTTTGGCCTGCAGCGCCTCGGGCACGGCATACGGCTGGCTTAGAAGCGTGTCGAGATAGCGTCGGCCCTCGGATACGGCGCCCGCGAGGCGCCAAAAACGCCAGAGCGCGGCGGCCATCTCGAGCTGCACGGCAAAACTGCGCCGATCGGACGGGCGGGTGAGCGCGGCACGGATGTCATCGATGTGGGCCGAGAGGACATCGACCGCCGCCTGGCGGTCCGGCGAGTCGAGGACGTCCTCGTTCGCCGCGACCAGGCGAGCGATCGCCCGCAACCGCTCGGACCGCGGCTCGTCATCAAACGCGCCTTCGTCCGGGGCGGGGGGGGCGAGGACCATCGGCGCCGCGAGGTCGCGCTCCGTGGCGGTCATTCGAACGCGCTCCGTCGGCGTGCTCCGCACATGCGTCGAAGGTTCGGCAGCCGGCGTCGCCGGCTGCTGCCGCGCCGCTTCGGCGGTCTGTTTCGCGACGACCTGTTCCGGGACCGCGAATACGCCGAGTCGTTCGAGGCCATGCCAAGCCGTCGGCGGCAGCGCCTGCATGATGCCCTGCAGCTGCCCCGACGGGTCGAGGATGTCGGCCAGCCGGGTAACGGTGCGGTCGTAGAGTTCGCGCAGTTTGATGCGCTGTACGACAACCCATGGGTAGTCGTAGGACGGCAACAAACCCTCGCCGTACAGCAGCGCGGCGCGATGGAGATAGCGGGCCTGTTCGGCCGGATCGGCGGTCACCCCACCGGCAAGCGACAGCTCGGTGAAGTCCTGGACGTCGGTGCGGAGATCGGCGCGCAGTCGGATCGTATCGCGCGCGTCGTCGATCGCATTTTCGAGCCCGACGCCGTTCAGTCGTTGCAGCAAGGTGAACAGATGCAGCGACAACAGCTTGCGCGCTTTGGCCTCCGGCACATCCGGCCAGAACAACTCGCCGACGCCGACGCGCGAGCACGCGACGCCGGGCCGCAGGGCAAGATACGCCAACAGCCTCTCGTCGAGTCGGGCGCCGAACGTGATGATCGTTTCATCACCGCGCTCAAGGGACCATCGACCAAGGAGAGCGAGGCGGAAGGGCTGACCCGTCACTGCGTTTCCCATTTGAAATGGCCGATCACGAGAGGATACATGATAGCGCCATTGCCGTGCGGCATGACCGAGGCTCATCCGCCACCGATGCGGATGCGGGTGAGAGGGGTCATCCCTCCTCGAGGGTAGTGTCTTCAGATAGTCCCTAGCATGTGATTGACACGCGGACGATCCGCGGCTAACATCGCCATCGACCGCTTCCGGGACGGAGCGGTCGCCGCATCACCGCCGCTGCAACGGGTCGGGCGAGAGCCCTTCGTGCTGCCCTCGTACCCGCCGCGACCATGTCCGTTCCGGAAGCGGTCGCCTTGTCCAGCGGTCCTCCACTCTGCGCCACAGCTCGTTCATGCCCCCCGCCGCCGCGCACGCGTCTCCCCCGCGCCGCGGCGGCTGTTCGTTGCACGTGACGATCGATTGCGGGGCGAAGCACCGGGCGCCGGGTCGTCAAGGTCGTCGAGATACCGCATAGGTACTCTTGGTTTAATGTCTCTTGTCTGGATACTGGGCGTCGTGACGATTCGGTCACGCTCGCCACAGGAGTCCAGAGTGAACGCTGTATCCCACCGAGCCCTCGCCGCTGCCGCCATCGCCGCCATCGTCGTGTTCGCACACCCGGGACCGTCGATCCGAGCGACGGGTACCCCATGCGATTCGGTGCCGTATGCACCGAGCCCGCCCTCAGCGCCCGGTAGCCCGTACATCGACGGCGCCATCGTGAGCGACGCTACGTCGGACGGCATCGAGGGCGCCACCGTCCGGCTCTATCGATGCGACGAGTTGGCGGCGACGTTGGTCACATCGACCACGACGAACGGCCAGGGAGCGTACGGCTTCACGAGCCTTGCCGGCCCGAAGTGGTACTTCGTCCAGGCGATGCTCACCGGCCCGTTGGCGAACATGACAACGTCCCAAGGAACGGCGAACCCGAGCGCCCTGATCGACGTGGGCGCCGGCGCAACCGGCGTTGTGCTCAGCTTTAGGTAGCTTGGCGTCCGCCGACGACGGGGCTGGCCGGCCGCCATCCGGCCAGCCCCGTCCTTCGGGTTGCCGAATGGGAGCGGGGCGTGGGGCGTAGGTCAGTCGTCCGGGCTCTCGGCCGACCCTGCGTGGAGGTAGCGACGCTCGGCATCGTACCGCTCCATGGCGTCGGCGGTGCCGGTGGCTCGCAACAACGCGGTCGCGTTCAGGCTGCACAGGGCCGCCTGCTCGGCGTCGCCCAGCCGCTCGTGGACCAGGGCCAGATAGCTCAGCGCGACGCCCGTCTCGCCCATATCGCTCACGGCGCGGGCGTAGTCGACGCTCAACGAGAGGTGGTCCCGTGCTTCGGTCAGTCGATCCGTGTGATAGCACACATAGCCCATGACGCGATGCGCGAGCGATAGATTGCGATGATCCGTGCCGCTCTCGAGCGCCGCCAACGCCAGGCGCGCATCGTGTTCCGCCCGCTCGTACTCATCGTTCAGCATCGCGCCGCTGCCGAGGGTCGCGTACGTGGCGCCCTGCGCCGCCGGATCGTTGGCCATGATGGCCAGGCCGAGGCGCTCTTCGAGACGAGCGCGGAGGGTGACGGCGTCGCGGCGCCGCAGATCCACCTGCGCCGCGTTGAACAACACGCGCGACAGCGCCGGTTCATCGCGCAGGCGGCGGGCGATCGCGATCGCCTGCTCGTTCAACTCGTGCGCTCGGTCCAGCGACGCCGCGGTGCTGTACGCCAGCGCCAGGTTGATCAACGACTGGAGCAGGGCGCGATCGTCCCCGAGCCGGTGTCGCAGCTCGACCGCTTCGCGCAGCCGGTCGATCGCCATCGCAGTGTCGCCCTCGCAGTTGGCCATCGTCCCCGCCGCGTGCAGCGCTTGTGCGCGGAGCCCGTCGGGGACCGTGAACCGCGTCGCGAGCAGTCGCTCGATGTGCCGTCGGCCCTTCGTGTCCCGTCCGGTGAGATACCAGAAGCGCGCCAACGTCGACACTACGTAGAGCTGGGATGGGAACGTCTTGGCCGTTGGTTCGGCCGACAGGACGGCGTCGATCGCGTGGACCGCACCTTCGATGCGCTCGACGATCGCCATATGGTTCGGGCCCGCCAGATCGGCCTCGATCGAGCGGATGAAGGCGGTGATCGATGCCAGGTCGTCCCCCACCGCCGGAGGGGCCAGCGTGGTGAGCGGTGTGAACGCACGCACCGGCTCCGGGGCAGGCGGGATGTCGACGGACGCTCGGAGCGATCGCGCGCTCGGCCCCGGAGGCTCGGGCGGCGGGGGCGCGATCGCTGATTTGGCTGGGGGCGCGATGTCGGCCTTCTCGTCGCCGTCGGACCCGGCGTCGTTCGCCGGTGACGCCCCGGACCGCTCCGCCTCCGCCCCGACCGCTGCCGACAAGGACGAGACGATGCCGGACGGCACGGCGACGGCACGAATCACCCCCTGCCACGCGGTGGGCGGCACGTTCTGGAGCACGACGAGCAGCTCGCCGCTCGGATCCAGCGCCCGCGCCAGCGTGCGGACGGCCTGATCGTACAGCGTCTGCATTCGCTCGCGGTCGGGTGTCACGAAGGCGTATTCGTACGATGGCAGCAGCCCGGCGCCGTACATATCGACGGCCCGATACAGCAGCTGTGCCCGCTCGACGGGCGACAGGGCCAGCATGCCGGCCAACACGAGTTCGGCGAACTCCTGCACGTCCGTGCGGATCACGGATCGGAGCCGCAGCGACTCGCGCGAGTCCTCGATCGGGTCCGCGATGCCCGCTTCGATGAGCCGTTGGTTGATGTGGAAGAGGTACAGCGAGAGCAGCTTGCGCGCTTTCGGCTCGGCGACCCCCGGCCAGAACGCTTCGCAGATCGTGACGCGGGCGCATGCCGTGTCCGGCCGCAGGGCCAGATACGCGAGCAGACGCTCTTCCAGCCGCGCGCTGAACGTAGTCAGCGTCTTCGGCGCACTCGATGCGGCGGCCGCATCGTCGCTCGACGGGATGCGCTCGAGGTTGAAGCGTCCAAGAAGGTTGAGACGAAACATGGATGCACCCCTTCGGAGGAGCGAAGAGCGACGGGATTGGCGATCGGGTCGATGCATGCGCATGCCGCCAGGGATGACGACGCGGGTGATGAAACGATCTGTCCAGCCGTTTCCGATCGCACACCGATGTCGTTCCGGACGATCCAGAGCCGTGCTAGTATGGCATTGTCTAGTATGGCACTGTCGACCACAACGTGTCGTCCTCGAATCCGGAGGCCACGATGTTCCAAGCCCACACGCCCGATGACGATCGCGACCCACGAAACGGTGCGATCCGAACGGCGGCGCCGGCGTAAGCGAATTCGCCGTCCATGCCCACCCTCGCCGACCTGCCCGACATCCCGCGGTTCCCGATCCGCGCCGCCAGCGCCCGCACCGGCGTTCCGTCGGTCACGCTGCGCGCATGGGAGCGCCGGCACCACGTGATCATCCCGCGGCGCACCCCCTCCAACTACCGGCTCTATTCCGAGCGCGACGTCGCCATCCTGCGCTGGGTGAAAGACCGCGTCGACGGCGGCACGGCCCTGCGGGAGGCGGCGGCGGAGGTGGCCGCGATGCGCCGGTCCGGTCGATGGCCGACCGCGCCGGACCCGATGACGAACGCGACGGACGGCACATCGGCGCCCGCGAGCACATCGGCGCCCGCGAGCACATCGGCGCCCGCGTCGGCCGCCGCTGAGGCGCTCAGCCTTCGCCTGTACGCCGCCCTCATCGCGCGGAACGAAGCGCGCGCGGCCGAGGTGCTGCGGGCGGCCCACTCGCAGATGGACGCGGAGTCAACGTGCCTGCGGGTCGTCCAGCCGTGCCTCGTGGCCATCGGGGAAGCGTGGCATCGCGGCGACGTGCGCATCGCGACGGAGCACTTCGCCAGTCAGCTTCTGCGCGGCCACGTCATGGCCCTCTACCAGTCGCTGCCGGTGCGCGGCCGCGCCCCTCGCGTGGTCGTCGGCTGTGCGCCAGGGGAGCGGCACGACATCGGGGCGTTGATGTTGGCCCTCTTTCTGCGCCGGGCCGGCTACCGCGTGGAGTTCTTGGGCGCCGACGTGCACCTGGCGGACCTCGTCGAGTACGCGCGCTCGTCGCGTCCGGGCCTCGTCTGCCTTTCTGCGAACGCGGAGGATACCGCGCTGTCGCTCCTGTCGCTCCAAGCGCAGCTGGCTGCGCTCACGCCGGCGCCGCACTTTGGGTTCGGCGGCGCGGCGTTTCACCGCGATCCTGCGCTCTGCTCGCGGGTGCCCGGGCACTACCTCGGCGACGACCCAGTGAACGCTGTGGCGTGGGTTCGCGAGGTGCTGTCGATCCGTGCTGTACAAGGTTAGGATCAATTCGCACCATCGCGCCGTCCCTAAACCTTGTACAAGTCGTTGTATTGGCGGCCAAGGGCGGATAGACTGACACCATGAACCGAATACGATCGATCGAGCACCGCTTCCTCATCGATGCGCCTCTGGCATCCGTCGCCGCCTTCCACCGCAGCACCGCTGCTCTGCCACGCCTCACTCCGCCGCCCGTGCGCGTCCGGCTGGGACGGATCGAGCCCATGGCGGAGGGCTCGGCATCGGAGTTCACGCTGTGGTTCGGCCCGCTGCCGGTCCGCTGGCGTGCGATGCACTCCGACGTCGACCCGCTGCACGGCTTCACGGACACCCAGCAGGCCGGACCGATGCAATACTGGCGTCACCGCCACGAATTCGAGTCGCTCGGCGCATCGACGACGAGGGTGACGGAGCGCCTCGAGTACGCGCACTACGGCGGCCTGCGAGGGTTGTTCAGCCGGTCGCTCTTCAACGGACCGGCGCTGTGGGCGCTCTTCCGCTATCGCGCGTTCGCGATGCGCCGCGCCCTGCGGGGAGCGGCGGCCGTCCCCGCGCGCGAGCCCGCGCGATGAAGGCGCTGCGCGTCGTCGTGATCGGCAGCGGCTTCGGGGGCTTGGCCACCGCGGCGCGGTTGTTGGCGCGCGGACATGCGGTGACCCTCGTGGAGCAGCGCGACAAGCTGGGCGGCCGGGCGTATGTCTTCGAGCAGGACGGGTTCCGCTTCGACGGCGGGCCGACCGTCCTCACCGCGCCCTTCCTGTTCGACGACATCTTCGCGGCCGCGGGCCGGCGCCGCGAGGACTACGTGCGGTTCGTGCCGCTCTCGCCGTTCTACCGCATCTTCGATTCGCACGGCCACTCGTTCGACTACAACGCGGACGAGGCGTTCACGCTGGGGCAGATCGAGCGTTGGGCGCCGGCGGACATGGACGGCTATCGCCGCTTCATCGCCTCCACCAAGGCGATCTTCGACAAGGGCTTCGTCGAGTTGGCGGACAAGCCGTTCCTGCATCTGTCCGATATGCTGCGCGTGGTGCCCGATCTCCTGCGGCTGCAATCGCAGAAGTCCGTGTACGAATACGTGTCGCAGTTCGTGCAGAACGACTTCCTGCGCCAATGCTTCTCGTTCCACCCGCTCCTGGTCGGCGGCAACCCGTTCGACACCACCGCGATCTACGCCCTCATCCACTACCTCGAGCGCGAGTACGGCGTGCACTACGCGATGGGCGGCACGGGCGCGATCGTCGATGCGCTGGGCGCGCTGATCGCGGAGCTGGGCGGCACGATCCGCCTGAACACGCCCGTCGCTGAGATCCTCACCGCCGGACGCCGCGCCACCGGCGTCCGCCTGGCGGACGGCTCGACGATCCCGGCGGATGTCGTGGTGACGAACGGCGACGTGGCGGACACGTACAACCGGCTCCTGCCGCGGCGGCGGCGGACGGCCGTGTCGCGGTGGCGCGTGAACCACATGCGCTACAGCATGTCGTTGTTCGTCATCTACTTCGGGACCCGGCGCCAGTACCGCGACAACGGCCTGGCGCATCACAACATTCTGCTCGGCCCGCGCTACCGCGAGCTGCTGGAGGACATCTTCCACCACAAGACACTGGCGGACGACTTCTCCCTCTATCTACACATGCCGACGCTGACGGACCCGTCGCTGGCGCCGCCGGGCCACGAGGCGTTCTATGTCCTGGCGCCCGTGCCCCACCTGGGCTCCGGGATCGATTGGTCCACGGCGGCCGGCCCGTTCCGCGACCGGATCATGCGGTTCCTTGAGGATCGGTACCTGCCGGACCTGCAGGCCAACTTGGTGACCGAGCACGTCGTCGACCCGCGCTACTTCCGCGACGCGCTCACGAGCCACCTTGGCGCGGCCTTTTCGGTGCAGCCGATCCTGACCCAGTCCGCCTGGTTCCGGCCGCACAACCGCGCGAGCGCGTTCGACAACCTGTATTTCGTGGGCGCCGGGACGCACCCGGGCGCCGGGCTGCCGGGCGTGTTGTCGTCCGCCAAGATCGCCGACGACCTCATCGCCGCCGGCGAACGGGAAACGGGTGGCCACGATGGTCGTTGATCGCCACGCGCCGGGGCTGTCGCTGGCGTTCGCGCGCTGCGATCAGGTGACGCGCCGCAACTCCAAGACGTTCTACGCCGCCACGGCCCTCCTGCCGCGCACGTCCCGCCGGGCGGTCCGGGCGCTCTACGCCTTCTGCCGCACGACGGACGATCTGGTCGACATCGACGGCGCCACGCGGGCCGACGTGGTGCGCTGGCGCGCCGCCGTCGCGCTGCCGCCCGACCGGCAGCGCGACCCGGTCCTCCAGGGTTGGGCGCACATCCGCGAGCGGTACGGCGTCGATGCCCGGTACGAAGCCGAGCTGATCGATGGCGTGGCGCTCGATCTCGACGCGGTGCGCTACGAAGCGTGGCCGGACCTGGCCCGCTACTGCTATTTGGTCGCCTCAACGGTCGGCCTCCTTTCCCTGCCGCTGGTCGGCTTGGCGCCGGGCGCCACGTTCGAGGCGGCGGCGCCCTACGCCGCGACGCTGGGCATCGCCCTGCAGCTGACGAACATCCTGCGCGACGTGGGTGAGGACGCGGCCCGCGGGCGGGTGTACCTGCCGGCGTCCGACCTGGCGCGCTTCGGCCTGACGTCGGACGACGTGCTGCGCGGCGTGGACGACGAGCGGTTCGTGGCGCTGATGCGGTTCGAGATCGCCCGCGCCCGCCGGCTCTTCGACGCGGCCATGCCCGGCATCGCCCTCCTGGCGCCGACGGCCCGGCCCGCGGTCGGCGCGGCGGCCGTCCTGTATCGCGCGATCCTGGACCGCATCGAGGCGATCGACTACCGCGTGCACACGCGGCGCGCCCACACGTCGGGCGCGAAGAAGTTGCGCATGCTGCCGGGGATACTCTGGACGGTGTATGCGCTTCGTGCGCCAAGCGAGAGCGATGCGAGCGCCGCCGCCCGCGCGCTGCGCCCGCCGGCGTGGGGCGAAGACGACCTCCCGGCGCCGCGCTGACCGAGCGCCATGACGTACGCCTCGTTCCTGGCCGTATTCCTCGTCGTCCCGCTCGTCCTGGTCGCGCTGTTCACGCGGGCCGAGGCACGTCGCGGGCGGGCGCCGACGCCGCTGGCATGGGGCGCGCTGGCGCTCCACGTCCTCGTCGCCGTGGCGTACACGACGCCGTGGGACAACCATCTCGTCGCGTCGCGGGTGTGGTGGTACGATCCGGCGCGCGTGCTCGGCGTCACGATCGGCTGGGTGCCGCTGGAGGAATATGTGTTCTTCGTCCTCCAAACGATGCTCACCGGCCTCGTCCTGCTCGCGCTCCTCCGCCGCTGGCCCCCCGGTCCCGCCGCCCCGCCGTCCCCGGCCATCCGCTTGCGCGCCGCGTCGGCCGCCGTCGCGCTCGTGGCGGCCGGCGCCTCGCTTGTCGTGCTGGCCGCCGGGTGGCGACCGGGCACCTACATGGCGCTGATCCTGGCCTGGGCGCTGCCGCCCATCGCGCTCCAACTGGCCGTCGGCGCCGATCTCCTATGGCGCCACCGCCGCGCGGTGCTGACGACGCTGGCCGCCGCGGTGCTGTACCTGTCGGCCGCCGACGCGTACGCGATCCACGGCGGCATCTGGACGATCGACCCGGCGCAGTCGCTCGGCCTAATGCTGGGCGGGACGCTGCCCATCGAGGAGGCCGTGTTCTTCCTCGTCACGAACGCGTTGATCGTCGCCGGCATGACCCTCGCGCTGTCGCCCGAGACGTGGACGCGCTGGCGTCGCACGGCGTCCGCGCTCCGGCGGCGCCCGGACGTCGGCGGCGTCGGCGGGCGCGCGTGAGCATGGCGACGCTGACCGCCCCGGCGTTCGCGGCGGCGTTCGCGCGCCTGTGGTTCGCGATCGACACGTTCCTGGCCGTGCTCGTGGTGATCGCCCTGTCGAACTGGCGGGGTTGGCGGCGCATGACACGCGACGCCTTCGCGAAACGCGACGCAGCCGGCGGGACGACGGACGCGCCAAGCGTCTCGATCCTCGTGCCGGCCCGCGACGAGGCCGCCCACATCGGCGACTGCCTGCGCTCGTTGTTGGCGCAGGACTACGGCGCCTTCGAGGTCCTCGTCCTGGACGACGGCTCCACGGACGGCACCGGAGCGATCGTGCACGCGCTGGCCGCGGCCGATCCGCGCCTGCGGGTGCTCGGCGGCACGGCGTTGCCGGCGGGCTGGACGGGCAAGAACTGGGCCTGCCACCAGCTCGCGCGGGCGGCGGACGGCGCCTTGCTGTTGTTCGCGGACGCCGACACGCGCCACGACCCGCGCGCGCTGGGCGACGCGGTCGCGGCGTTGGCGGCCCTCGATGCGGACCTCGTGAGCGTCCTGCCGCGCCAGGAGATGCACACGTGGGGTGAGCGCCTGATCGTCCCGATCCTGCCGTGGAGCCTGTTCTCCATCTACCCCTCGTCGCTCCTGGCGCGCCTGCATTGGCCGCCGCTGGCGATGGCTGTCGGCCAGGTGCTGCTCTTTCGCGCCGATGCATACGCGCGGATCGGCGGCCACGCGGCGGTGCGGGAGCACGTGGCCGAGGACGTCGCGTTCGCCAAGCGCATCGCAGCCATGGGCGGGCGGGTGCGCGTGGTGAACGGCCTCGGGCGGGTGACGTGCCGGATGTACATCGGCTTCGGACCGGCCTGGGAGGGGCTCGGGCGCAGCCTGTTCGACGCGCTCGGCCGCACGCCGTGGGCGTTCGCGGCGATCTGGCTCTGGCTGGGCGTCGCGTTTCTGGCGCCGCTCGTGCCCGTGGCCCTCTGGCTGCTCGGCATCGCTGCGCCGCCGCCCGCCGCCGCGCTCCTGGCGATCGGCCTTGCCGCCGCCTCCTGGGCCTTGACGGTGCGGCGCTTCGGCCTGCCGATCGTCCTGGTGCCCGCGTACCCTGCGATCATGGCGGCGGCGGTGGCCGTGGCGGCGCACTCGCTGGCGCTCGGCTTGAAGGGGGGCGCGACGTGGAAGGGGCGGCCGTTGGCCGCGGCGCGCTCGTGAGCGACGGGGCGGACGGGGGCGCGGGTCGGGCGGTCGGCGACGCCGACGGCAGCTCCACGGTCAGAGCCGTGCCCGGCGCGCTGATCGATCCGCCGCCACCCGACAAGGAGGCCGGCCGCGATGCCCTGCGGGCACTGTTGCGGGAGCGCAGCCTGCTGCCCGCGCTGGCCGCCGTCCACCGCCGGATGGGCGACGTCTTCCGCCTGCCGCTGCCCGCCTTCAGCCCGGTGGTTCTGGTAGGCCCGGCCGCCGCGCGCTTCGTGCTGCTCGGACCGGAGGGCGACCTCCTGTGGCGCTTTCCGAAGGATCCCGTCGCGCGCCTGCTGCGGCACGGCGTGCTCGTGGAGGACGGCGCCGCGCACGACGCGCTGCGCGCGCTGATGGCGCCGGCGCTGCACAAGCGGATCATCGACGCGAACGTCGATGCGATGGTAGGCTGCGTCGACCGCGTGCTGGACGGCTGGCCGGCCGAAGGCGGCGTCGACGCCCTGCCCGAGATGCGGCGCATCGCCCTGGCGGTGCTGACCGAGACGCTGTTCGGGGTCGACATCCATCCCGATCTCGCGCGCCTGTGGCGTTCGATCCTGGGGACGCTGCGCTACATCTCGCCGGGCCTGTGGATCGTCTGGCCCGACGCCCCGCGGCCGGGGTACGGCAGGGCATTGCGGACGATGGACGCCTACCTGATGCGGCTCATCGCGCTCCGGCGGGCGATGGGCGACGCATCGCGGACGCCCGGCGGCGCCGACGCCGGTGTCGTCGACGGCCCGGCGGACGACGACCTGCTGGGCCTCCTTGTCCGCTCGGACCTGAGCGACCAACTGATCCGCGACCAGCTGCTGACGATGCTGATCGCCGGCCACGACACGGCCACGGCGCTCCTGGCCTGGGCGATCGTGGCCCTGGCGCAGCACCCGGACGTGCAATCCCGCGCGCGAGCCGAGGTCGTCGCCGTCCTCGGCGACGCGCCGCCGACGGCCGAGACGGCGGGGCGGCTGCCATACCTCGAGCAGGTGATCAAGGAGACGCTGCGGCTGTACCCGCCGATCCACGTCGGCAACCGCCGGGCCGCGCGCGACCTGGAGTTCGAGGGTCACCGCATCGCGAAGGGCACGCGCGTCCTGTTTTCGATCTTCCTCACCCAGCGCCACCCCGCGCATTGGCCTGACCCCGAGCGCTTCGACCCCGAGCGCTTTGACATGGCCCTGCGCTCCGCGCCGGATCCGTTCACGTACCTGCCGTTCGGCGGCGGCCCGCGCTTCTGCATCGGCACCGCGATGGCGCGCATCGAGGCGCGGGTGGTGCTGGCGCGGCTGCTGCAACGCTATGAGTGGTCGATGGCCCCGGGCGCGCGGGTGACGCTGCGGATGGGGGCGACGTTGGAGCCGGGGGGGCGGGGGCGCGTAGTAGTGGTGCGGGGGGTGGGCGAGCCGAGGGGTTGAGGATGCGGACGGTCGGGTGCGCGGTGTCCGTGCGCTCAAGAGAGGACGTTCAACCCTCGAGGCGCTCCAGCACCGCCGCCGGCACGCTCGCCCTCAGCGCTGGGAGGGTTTCGATCAATCGGGCGATGTCGGCCAAGTCCTTCTGCCGCTTGCTCGGACGTCGCGACGGATCCTGTACCGCCCAGACCTTGCCCGCCAACACGTCGGTGGCGGCGGCCACGGGCAAGTCGAGTCCCAGCACGTTGCCTGGAATGGCGCGCTCCACGAATTCGCTGTACCGCGGATCGAGCTGAAACTGGACCCGCAGATCGGAGCCAGGAGCGGACACATTGAGGCTGTGCGGGAAGTGCTGCACCACGAAGTCGGTTGCCAATAACGACTCGAGCTCCGCCAGCTGATCCGAGGCGACGACGAGGTCGAGGTCAAGGCTTACGAGCGGGTCCGCATACGCGTTGACCGCCTGGCCGCCGATCACACAATATCGGATGCCATGAGCCTCCAGGCGCGCCAGCAGTCGATCAAGGAGCTGCGACGCGTCCATGGTGACGATCCTCCAGAAGGTGGTTGCCTGCATGTTGCTGGGACGATAGCACGAACGCGATTACGGTTGGTCTATGTTGCTGCGGTCGATCGGTACGAGCGTCGAACGGATGGCCGTTGCCTCGGCGATCGCCGCGCGGAATGC
>JBDTSC010000022.1:0-22813 GCA_039931375.1 Ardenticatenales bacterium | reverse complement strand
GCCAGCGCGATCAAGGCGCTCGCCGAACGGATCCCGCCGCTGCTCGCCGAGGCCCGCATCGCCCATGGTGACGTGACCGTGGAGGGCACGCCGCGGCGGCTCATCGTCACAGTGCACGCCCTCGCCGCGCGCCAGGAGGGCATCGAGGAGCAGGTCGTCGGCCCGCCGGCCAAGGCGGCGTTCACGCCGGACGGCCGGCCGACGCCCGCCGCCGAAGGGTTCGCGCGCAAGATCGGCGTCGCCGTCGACGATCTCACGACGGTCGAGCGCGGCGGCGAACTGCGGATCGCGGCCGTGCGCCGCGAGGCCGGCGAGGCCAGCGGCGACGTGCTGGCGACAGCGCTGCCCGCCCTCCTGAGCGGTCTGCCGTTCGCGCGCACCATGCGCTGGAACCCATCGCGCCAAGCGTTCTCGCGGCCGGTGCGTTGGATCATGGCGCTGCACGGCCGGCGCGTCGTGCCCGTCGCCTTCGCCGGATTGGTGGCGGACCGAGTGACGCGCGGCCTGCGACCGGCCGGTTCGCACCGGATCGCGCTCGCGTCCGCCGAGGATCATCGCAAAGTGATGCGCACGATCGGCGTGCTCACCGACCCGGCGGCGCGCCGCGCTGAGATCACCCGCCAGGTGAACGCGATGGCCACCGGGGCCGGCGGACACGTGCCGGACGACCCGGGCCTCCTCGACGAGGTCGCGGGCCTGGTGGAACAGCCGCGCGCCTTCGTGGGCCGCTTCGACGACGCGTACCTGTCGCTCCCGGACGTGCTGCTCGTGAGCGTCATGCGCAAGCACCAGCGCTACTTCCCGGTCCGCGGCGCTGATGACCAACTCCTGCCGGTGTTCATCGCGGTCGCCAACGGCGCCGGCATCGACGAGTCGGCGGTGCGACACGGCAACGAGGCGGTCCTGGGGGCGCGGTTCGCCGACGCGGCGTACTTCTGGGCCCAGGATCGCAAGCGCTCGCTGGAAGAGTTCACGCCCGGCCTGAGCGGCGTGATGTTTCAGGCCGAGCTCGGCTCGCTCCTCGATAAGGTCGGTCGGCTAGAACGCCTCGTTCCGGCGCTGGCGGCCATGTTGAACGTCGACGGCGACGACTTGGCCGCCGCTACGCGCGCCGCGTCGTTGGCCAAGAGCGACCTCGTGACCGCGATGGTCACCGACTTCACGAGCCTGCAGGGCGCGATGGGCCGCGAGTACGCCCGCCGGAGCGGCGAACCGGAGGCCGTCGCCGTTGCGATCTACGAGCAGTACCTGCCCCGCGGCGGCGGCGACGAGCTGCCTGCGACACCCGCCGGAACGCTCCTGGCGCTGGCGGACCGCCTGGACAGCCTCGTCGGCCTCTTCGCCGTCGGCCTCAAGCCGACGGGCGCACAGGACCCGTACGGCCTACGCCGCGCGGCGCTCGGGATCGTGCGGATCCTGGCCGAGGGCAGCCTCGACATCGTCGCCGGCAGCGGGCTCGAGCAGATCGTCGACGCGGCGGCGGCGGCGCTGCCCGTCGCGGTGCCGGCGGGCGGCATCGACGATGTCCTGGAGTTCCTGCGCACCCGCTTTGAAGTGCAGCTCCGCGACGCCGGGCACGCCGCCGATGTCGTCAGCGCGGTGCTCGCGCGGCTCACCGTTCGCCCGAAGGACGCGGCGCGCGTCGTTCAGCAGCTGGAGCGGCATATCGCGGCCCCCGGCTGGGACGCCACGTTGACCGCGTACGCCCGCTGCGAACGCATCGTGCGCGGTCTCGACGAGGCGTTTCGCGCGAACCTTCCGAGCCTCGACGCGGCGGACACCCGGTTGCAGAGCGCGCCCGAACAAGCGCTCATCGCGGCGATCGGGCGTGCCGGCGTGGCGGAACCCGACGACGCGGACGGCATCTTGAACGCCCTGGCGGCCTTGGCGGCACCGATCCACGCGTTCTTCGAGAGCGTGCTGGTCATGGACCCGGATCCGCACGTCCGCGCCGCCCGCCTAGCCCTCGTCGACTGGATCGCGCGACGTCCGCGGCGCATCGCCGACCTGTCGAAGCTCGAGGGCTTCTAGCCCGGGCGGAAGGCCCGCAAGGCGCCGGCCCAATTCGGCGGCCTCGACCTTGACGGGACCGGCCGCCGACTATCCTCCGTTCGCGGCAAGCCACACCGCCGCCTTGTCGACGAGCACGCTGCCGCCAGCGGCCATCCACCGGTCGTAGGTCGGCGAGGCGGCATCCGCGCGTTCGCGCCACATGCCGCCGACCCAACCGACGTACGCCTGCGTCTCGGACGGCAGGCCGCCGCCGCGCACGTAGCGCATCGCGGCGCCGGGGCCGCCGTTATAGGCGGCGGCCGCGAGGACAACCGAGTTCGCCCAGTCGTCATCGTCCGATCGGCCGAAGGACTTGAGCTGCTGCGCGAGGTACCACGCCCCGAAGTCGATCGCGACCGCCGGGTCCGTCAGGCGGGTCGCATCGAACGCGCCGAGACCGCGCTGACGGGCGATATCCGTCGCCGTCGCGGGCATGACCTGCATCAAGCCCGTCGCACCGACGTGGCTGCGCGCGGCGGGATGACCGCCCGACTCCACGAGCGCGATGATAGCGAGCAGGTCCGCGGCGACCCCGTGGGCGCCGGCGGCGGCTTCGAGCAGGTCGGTCCAGTGAAGGATCGTCTCCGGCAGCCATGGAATATCCACGACCGTGCGCGCTTGGGACGGGGGGGCAGTCGATGCCGACGCGCCAGTGAGCGGCACGACGACGTCGGCGGCGCTGGCGGCGCTGGCGGCGTGGACCGCGCCTTCCGATGGGCTCATGTCCAAGTCGCCGGAAGGGTTGGCGAGACCGACGGCCACGGACGCAGCGGCGGATGCGTGTGCGTCGTCTGTGTTCGATGCGACCGACGGCGCGACGTCCGGCGCCGCTGCATCGCCAGCGGACCGCGCCGCGCTCAGCGCGTCCGGCGCCGCGCTCTCGTTCACGCCCGCGGCCAACACCGCCGCGCCGCCGCCCGCCACGTCCAGCTCCGGCGGCTCGCCCGCCTGCAGGATCACGGCGCCGGCCGGCACGAAGCCCTGCACCGTGCCGCCGTCGACGGTCGTGGCGACCCAGTACGCGACGCCGCGCGACCAGGCGCCGCCGAACGACACGCGCCCGCCGATGCTCACCCGCGTGCCCGCCGCCAGCGACGCGACGGTGTCACCCCCGCTTGGCTCGCTCCGCACCGGAACCCGCGTCTCGATGTCGCCCACGGCAAAGCTCATGAACACGGGCGCGGTCAAAGGGGTCGTCGACGAGGGCGTTCGACGAAGGCCGAGCGCGGCCGCGGCGCCGAGCGCACCGAATACGAACATCGCCACGGACCACGGGCGGATGCGGCGGGCCTTGATCGGACGGACCGCGCTGCGGGGATCGAGGGCGGGAATCGGATGAAACGTGGGGTTTGCGGCGGCCATGGCGCGGCTCTCTTGGGCAATCGGCCGCGCCAAACCCGTCCACACGGTGCGCGCCGGAGCGCAAGTATAGAACGGATGTTCTATTCGTCAAGCGGCACTGCAACCCTTTGCGGCGCGCGTGACCTTATTCCCCTCGCTTGAGGGACGGCAGGTAGATCTCGTGCCCGCCGCCCACCGGCGGCGTGGCCGTCGGCATCGTCGTCCCGGTGGCCGAGCGTTCGAACGCCCCGACGTCGCAGCGGGCGACGCCGTCCCGATTGCCGTCCGCCGGGCGGGCGCTTCCGCGCTGATCGACCGCCAGCACGGCGCCGTTGAGGCCCGGGCACCCCGCGGCGTCGCCGGCGTCGATCGCCGGACTGCCGTCGAGCAGGGCGTGCGTCTGCGACGACCCGCCGTTCGCGGCCAACGCGGCCAACAGCGGCTCCGTGGACGACTGGTCGCCCGTCGCGGTGAGGCCGCAGCTGCCGTCGCTGGCCAGGTTGTGGCCCGCTGAGACGATCGCGCCCTTGCACGCCGGCGCCTGCGGGCCGGCCGCCAGGATCGTGTAGCCGACGGTGGTTGTGGCGCCGCCGGCCGTCAAGATCGACCCTCCACCGGCGGCGTCCGGGTCCGTATCGTTCGCGGCCAGCGTAACGCTGCGCAGCGTGACCGAGCCTTGCGCGTTGAAGAGGCCGCCGCCGCCTCGCTCGGCCAGGTTGCCGCTGAGCGTGGCGTTCTCGACCCCCAGCGTGCCTTGGTTCGCGACGCCGCCGCCGCTCAACGCCTCGCAGTTCGCGATGAGCGCGCGTGCGATCGTCGCGGTGCCCTCGTTCAGCACACCGCCTCCCAGTCCGCCGGTGGCTGGCGGCGGATCCTCACCCTCCGGTGGCTCGACCTCGGTGCCCGTCGCCTGGTTGCCGGTGATCCGCAGATCCGCCAACGTCATCGTGCCCAGGTTGCGCGCGCCGCCGCCGGACGCCGCGACGTTGTTGGAGAGGCTCGTCTGGCCGGACATTTCGCCGACGACGCTCGCTTGCACGAACAAGCCTCCGCCGTCACGGACGGACGTGTTCTCGGTGACCGCCGTCCCGTCCAGGACCAACTGGCCCGCCTGTGCGTACACCCCGCCACCGTCGCCGACGGCCGCGTTCGCCGCGATCCGGCCGCCGTGGGAGGCATAGCGCCCGTCGAAGACGTACAGGCCGCCGCCCAAGCCGGCTTCGTTGCTCGTGACGGCCACGTCCGTCGCCGTACCGTTGCCCCGGACGTACAGGCCCCCGCCAAGGTTCGCCTGGTTGTCCGTGAAGGCGCCGCGGATCACGGACAGCGTGCCTTCGTTCAGCATTACGCCGCCACCGTACCCATACGCGCCGAACGCAAAGTTCGAGTAGACCTGCGTCCCGGTGAGGTTGAGCTCGCCGGCGGCGTAGATCCCGCCGCCCAGATCGCCCTGGTTGCCCGAGATGACGGCGTCCGTGATCGTCGCCTTGCCTCGGCTGAAGATGCCGGCGCCATACGTCGCGAAGTTGTCCGCGACGGTCGACCCGGTCAGGACGAACGGGACGACGCTCGACAGGCCGCCGCCGTTGGCGGCCTCGTTGCCGCTGAGCGTGACGTCGACGAGGCTGAGCAGGGTGCCGCCGCGCACGTCGATCCCGCCGCCGTACTCACCCGCGGTGTTGCCCTCGATCACGCTCTGCTTGATCGTCGCCTGCCCCGCGTCGATGCCGATGCCGCCGCCCGAGGCGAGGCTCACGTTGTCCGCGATGCGGCTGTCCTCGACCAGAAGCGTGCCGCCGGACTGGATGCCACCGCGCTCCGTGCTGCTCTGGCTCGCGATCGTCGAGCGGCGCACCGTCAGCGATCCGGACGGGTTCACGAGGCCCTGGCCGTGCCGGAAGCCCATGTCCGTCACCGTCACCGCCACGTCGCCGACCACCGTCACGACCGGCCCGAGCTGCTGGCCGTCGACGATGCTGACGGTCGCGCCGACGCCCTTGAGCGTCAGCGGCTTGTCGATCGTCAGCCGCTCGTGGAAGACGCCCGCGCACACGCCGACCGTACCGCCCGACCGTACGGCCGCGATCGCCGCGCCGATCGTCGTGTGCGTGCCGCCGGTGGCGCACGCCGTGACGTCCGCCCCCTCGACGTGGCCGGGGGTGGGGGTGGCTCCGCCCGTGCCGGGGTCGGCGGGATCGAACTCATAGGCGCCGACATCGCAGCGCACGTCGCCGTCGTGGTTGCCGTCCACGTCGCGCACGTACCCGCGCTGGTCCGTCGTCAGGTAGTAGCCGACGTAGTCGATGCACCCGACCAGATCGCCCTGGTCCACGGCCGGGCTGTCGGCCGGCAGGGCGTGGGTCAGCGTGTAGCCGCCGTTGTTCGCCAGCGGCCGCAGGCGCGGATCCGTGCTCGACTGGTCGCCAGGCGCGCTGAAGTTGCACGTCACGCCGCTGTCGATGTTCGCGCCCTCGCTGCGCAGCTCGCCGAAGCAGTTCGTGCCGTTGAGCGTCAGGATCGTGTTCAGAATGGACAGCCGGGCATCGACCTGCACGTTGAGGCCGCCACCGGCGGAGCCCTTGTTGCCGGTAAAGGTGGACGATGTCACGGATCCTTCCCCTTGCAGGAGGTAGATCCCGCCGCCGCCATACGTGCTCTCGTTGCCGGAAAACGTGCTGTTCGTAACGTACACGCCGCCGCTCTGCCCGAACACCGCGCCGCCGAACTCCGTCGACCGGTTGTTGACGATGCTCGAGTTGGCGATCGCCAGCGCGCTCGCGTTGAAGAACGCGCCGCCGCCGACGGCCGCCGTGCGGTTCTCGCTGACGATCGAGTTGTTGATAATCGCCGTTCCACTGTAGTTGTAGAGCGCGCCGCCGCCCGATCGGGCCCGATTGCCCGTGATCGTCGACCGGCTGACGACGGTCGTGCCCGCGTTCAGGATCGCCCCGCCGAACTCCGCGTCGTTGTCGACGATCGTCGCGCCGCGGACGCTGAGCGAGCCGACGTTGTAGATCGCGCCGCCGAACGACTTGTCGGTCGCCGGGCCATGGTTGCCGCGGATCGTGACGTCCCGCACCGTAAGTGCGCCTTGGTTGAGGATGCCCGAGCCGACGTTCCGCGTGCCGCCCGTGATCGTCAGGTTGCTGATCGTCGCCACGACGCCCGGTTCGACCCAGAAGACCGCGTTCTTCCCCTCGCCGTCGATGATCGTCGACTCGGCATCGACGCCGCGGATGCGGATCGGCCGCTCGACGGCCACCGTCTCGGTAAACGTCCCCGCGCCGATCAGCACCGTGTCCCCATCGGCGGCCGCCTGAAGCGCATCGTAGATCGTCGTGTGGTCGCACCCGGTGGCGCAGACGGTGATCGAGGCGGCTCGCGCCGCGGCGCCGCCGCTAAGCGCCACGATCGAGGCGCACAGCGCGGCGAGGACGTGCGGCCGGCGGGCGTGGCTACCGTTCATGGCGGATCTCCAGATCGTCGGGTGCGGCGCGGCCGCGGCGCAACATGGGCGCGGTCGCGCGGATCGAACAGGGAACGTTCGCCGGCTAGTGTAACAAAGCGAACAGCGCGCCACAAACCACCTGTCGCGGCGCCGGGCGTGCGGAGATCGGTGCGCTTGGGCGCCCGACGACGGCGTGACCTAGGGCGGGCGCGTGGCGGAAGTCCCGATTTCGACCCGTCCCTCCGCTCGTTGCCATTGACATGTTACAGAGCAGCGGCTACGCTTGCCTCCACATTTCCGGCTGAATCTCCGAGAATTTGGCGCTGAACTGTCCATTTCAGCGTCGTCCGGTGTTAAGGCTGGATACGGACCAGTGCAACCGTTGCGTGACCTTGGCGCAGGCCCAATGCGGTGCAACAGGATTCTATGGAGGGGTGACCGTGAAGCGACTTCGATGGCGACATCCGATCGCCGCACTGCTGCCTGTCATCATCGCGTTGTTGGCGTTTGGCGCCTTGCCCGCGATGAACCTGGCAGCACAGAGCGGCCCAAACCCGAACACGAGCAACTGTGAACCCAACCTGCTCTCGAGCGTTGCGCCCGAGCAGCTGAACCTTGGTGACACAGCCCACGTGCAGCTTACGATGAACATGAGCTGCCCGGACTACAAGCTCCCGATCGACATCATCTTCCTGGTCGATGTCTCGAATTCGATGACGCGCGCCTCGGCGGCCGGGACCGGCGCGGATGCGACCTCGGTGTCGGGCGGCGTTGCTCCGACCGCCAAGGCGCCGCCACCGGGCAGCTCTCCGATGCCGCCGCCAAATCCACCGGTGCCGCCGGTCCTACCATTGCAGGTCTCGCCGCCGGTGAAGACCGCGGAGCCCGTGCTGCCGCCGAACGTGCCGGTCCCAGGCAACTCGAGCACGGGCCGCAGCAGCGATCCGGCGGGCTGCGAGCAGCCGGGCTCGAGCACCTCCCCGCCGGGCGGCGGCATCACGCAGCCGACGCTGCCGACGGTATCGAAGCCGACGGCCAAGTCGCCCGGCTCGCAGACGCCCGGCAAGCCCGTGGCGACGTCGCAGGTTCCCATGACGAAGACACCGATCGGCTCTGGGGCGAAGACGCCGGTGGCGGGCACGCCGCCCAACGCCAGCAACAGCCCCCAGCAGCCCACCGAGCCCGCTGGCACAGAAGATCTCATCCGTGACGCCAAGACGTTCATCCGGGACTTCGTGGACCAGCCGCAGATCCAGAAGGATCTTGCCGACGGCACGCTGCGCCTTGGCCTCGTGGCCTTCAACGACCGCGGCCGGCGCCTGGTCAGCCTTTCCGGCGAGGGCAAGCGCGTCACCGGACGCCTGAGCCTGCTGCGCGGCAGCGGCCGCACGCGCGTCGACCTCGGGATGCGCACGGCGGAGAGCGCGCTCCTGGAGCGCAACAACGCGCGGCGCGTCTTCAACGATGCGGACCATACCAAGGTCATCATCATGATCAGCGACGGCGGCTTCTGTGCCCGCGACCTGCGCGTCAAGGTGGACAAGCGGATCGAAGTCGTGACGCTGGCGGCGGGCCGCGGTCCGTATGCCCAGCTGCTGCGCCAGATGGCGTCCGAGCCGGAGTACGCGCTCAAGCTCAACGCCAAGGCCATCAAGGAATCGATGTTCCTATACGGCAAGGACTTCACCCGCTTCCGGCCGGTGACCGTGCCGTCGCTCGAGCTCAACGTCGAGCTTGAACCGGCCATGCAGCTGGTGGGCGGGACGATCGCCCCCAATGCCGCGGTGGACGCGCAAAAGGTCCGCTGGACGGCGCCGGACATCGACTGGACGAAGCCCGTCACCCTGACGTACGACATCCGACCGCAAGCTGGCGGGCTCCAGAACATCAACGCGATCGCTCAGGCGGTGTGGAAGGACTCGGAGAAGCGGGACGGGCTCGGCGTCTTCCCCGCCATCTTCGTCGACGTCACCGGCCCGACCGCCACATCGACCCCGGAGGTCATGGCTACCGCGACACCCGAGTTGCGGTAGCGCGCCGGGCCGCCGACGGCGGCGCTCGGCTGCGCCCCGTCCGAACGGCGCACCAACCTCGGACCGACGACAGGCTGGGCGTGCTTCCCCGGAAGCACGCCCAGCTCATGTCAATACCCCATCGGAGGCTGAAACGATGAACCGAGCCGCCCGCCCGCCGCTCCCCCGCGTGATCGCCGCAACCGTCGGCGTGGCGTTCGTTCTCGTGTTCGGCGCGTCCCGTGCGCCGCGGACGGCGCACGCGCAAACCGTGATCTACGTCAACGACACGGACGATCCGACGACCTCCGACGGGGATTGCGAGAAGCCCAGCGACCGCTGCACGCTGCGCGGCGCCGTCGCGCGGGCGTCTCAACTGAACGGCGGGTTGGTCATTCGGGCGTGCTTCGACGCGACGCTCGTGCCCGGCGCTGACGCCTGCCCGACCGGCGTGCGCGCCCTCAACGCGCGCGCCCGCGGCTTCGATCCCGCGACGGGCAAGTGGACGATCCGGCTCACGAAGGACCGCGTGATCCTCCTGGCACAGGGTGGCACGTTCGTCGACTTCCGCATCGGGTTCCCGTGGGCGGGGCCGCAGGACAACCGTATCATCATCGAGTCGGGCGGCCCCGCCCAAGAGTCCGCGTTTCGGCTCGGGAGCCAGCGGAACGTGCTCGCGGGCTTCGAGCTGCGGGGGTCGTTCAAAGAGGCCGCCATCCACGTCCCCGGCGGCGTGCTCGGTGAACCGGCCCGGCTGAACCAGCTCGGACCGGGCCTCATCTTCGCCGGGATGCCCGAGGGCGCCGGCATCAAGCTCACGAGCGAGCTGGCGACGGCGAACACGATCATCGGGAACTGGTGCGGCATCACGGGGGACGGAACGGTCGTCGATCCGGTGTTCGAGGACTGCGTTCAGATCGACCAGGGGGCGTTCGGCAACATCATCGGCGATCTGGACCCGTCGAACCGCAACGTCTTCGCGGCGAGCGTCAACGGCGGCGGCGTTATCGTCGAGGGGCCGGACGCGGCGGACAACGCGGTGCAGGGCAACTGGTTCGGGATGCTCGCCACCGGCAAGGACACGCCGACGACCAAGCTCAAGACGGGCATCCAGCTCATCCTCGGCCCGCAGCGGACCAAAGTGCAGCGCAACGTGATCAGCGGGAACGCCACCGCCGGCATCTACCTCTCCGACGCCGCGATGGACACGGAGATCGACGACAACCTGATCGGTACGGACCCGACCGGGCAGCGCTGCGTCGCGAACCGCGGCTACGGGATCCACCTGCAGGGCGGTCCCCGGCTCACGAAGATCCGTCGGAACACGATCCGCTGCAACACGTCGGGCGGCATCCTGATGGCCGGCGCGAGCACGCGGGACAACATCGCCAGCCAGAACTCGATCTCGGCGAACAATGCCTCGAACGCGATCAGCGTCATCCAAGGCGCGAACGGCGGCATCCAGGCGCCCCGCATCACCACCGCGATGCGCACCCAGGTCAGCGGCACGTCGTGCGCGCTGTGCACGATCGAGGTGTTCTCGGACCCGGACGGCGAGGCGGAGACCTACGAGGGCAACGTGATCGCGGACGGCGACGGGAACTGGGTGTTCGACAAGCCTGAGGGCGTCAAGGGGCCGTTCGTCACCGCCACGGCCACCGACGGCGACAACACGTCGAGCACGTCGGCGTTCAAGACGCTCAGCGGCGACCCGCCGACCGCGTCCCCGACCGCGTCGCCCGACGAGCCCAGCGCGACGCCCGCTACGCCGTCCCCCGCGCCCACCACGCCGACCGTCCAGCCGACGACGCCCGCCGTCACCGGTGCGCCGATCTACCTGCCATGGACGGCGAGCGCGTACGCGTTTAAGTGATCCGCGCGCCGCACGACGCGGCGGCGTCTGTAGCGCCGGGCCGTCAGGTCAGGCGGTCGTCGCCGGCCGGTGCAGCTGCGAGCCGACCGACAGCACCGTATAACCCTTGGCCACCAGCCCATCGTCGTCGCCGAGCATCCGCCGGCCGTCGACGATGAGGTAGGGCGGCGGCACCGTCCGTGCCACGGTGTCGCCCAGCGAGCGAAACTCTTCCCAGTCCGTCGAGATGAACAGCGCATCGGTGCCGGCGATCGCCTCGCGGGCGGACGGGCAGTACGTGATCCGCTCGAACAGATGGTTGCGGGCCGGGTCGAACCACCGCGCCGCTTCGGCGTTCGCCAACGGATCGTATGCCCGGATCTCGCGCACGCCGCGCGCCAGGAGCCCCTCGACCACCTTGAGGGCCGAGCTGTCGCGCATGTCGTTCGTGTGCTTCTTGAAGGCGAGGCCCAGGAGGGCGACGCTGCGGTTGTTGAAGTTGAAGCCCGCTTCGTGGACGGCGCGCTCCAGCAGATAGGTCTTCTGGAACTCGTTGATGTCGTAGACGGCCTGCAACAGATGGTACGGCTGGCCGTGCGACCGGAGCTGGTACATCAGCGACTGGATGTCCTTGCCGAAACAGCTGCCGCCGGCGCCGTTCGAGACGTACGAGCCCCATGTGCTGATCCGGTCGTCCGCCGTGACGCCGCGCTTGAGGTCCTCCATGTCGATCGACCCAAACGTCTCGCCGAGCCGCGCGCCGATCCCGTTCCAAAACGAGATGTAGGTCAACAGCAGCGTGTTGGCGACGTACTTGATCGACTCGGCGGTCTCGGGGGTCGTCTCGATGTAGCCGATCCGCACGTGGTGATGGAACTGCGGGTAGACGCGGCGGAGTACCTCGAAGTCGGACGGCTCGTCGGCGCCGAGGACGATGCGATCAGGGCGGCGCGACTTCTCGACGGCGTTGCCCTCGGGCAGGAACTCCGGGTTCGACGCCGCCCCGACGTTCACGGCGCCGTGCTCGGCCAGGATCCCCTGCAGCAGACGCACCGTGCCGATCGGCACCGTGCTCTTGTTGACGATCACGATCCGCCGATCCACGTCCGCGCGGCGCGCCAGGCGCTCGGCCAGGAACACGGCGACGGCGCGGTACGCCGTCATGTCCGTCGACCCGTCCAGGTTCGGCGGCGTCGGCGGCGCCATGAAGATCGCGTCGACCCCCTCGAGCGCCGCGTCGATGCCGTCCGGCCCGATGAAGAACAGGTACCGATCGAGCGTCTCGGCGATCACCTCGACCAGACCGGGCTCGTTCACGTAGTGCTCGATGCGCGCCCGGTCTCCGGATGCGTACGCCGCGATCTTGGCCAGGTCGATGTCGTACGCGAACACGTCGTGGCCGTTCTCAGCCAACACCGCGGCGTGGGTCAGTCCGACGAAGCCCGTGCCGGCGACAACGATCCTCATGGCGGAGTCCTTCTCGGCGCTCGCTCGCGGCGAACGCGGCGTTGCGGTCAGGTCGGCGCGAGCGGCGGAGTATATCACGCGTCGCCCAACGCCGGTGCGGCGAGGGTCAACGGGCGCGGGTTACAAGCGCCCGATGATTGGGCCGCGAACGGGCGGAGCGCGGCGCTCGGGACGCACGCGAGGCGACGCCTGCAGTCGACAAACGAGGTAAGGCATACACTCCGTGCAACATCGGACAATTGGCGGTTTTCCTCTGTGGTGAACACACCGCCAATAGTTGCTACTATCTTACACGTTCTGCAGCCTATTTCTCGTGATCTGCCCCCCTTGAAACCGGCGTTCGTTTCGTATATGCTCTTGCAGGCAATCAATCGCTCCCCAGCGCGCAGATCTTGGCAGGTGTGGCCGTCATGGATCGATCGTTACGCACCATGATGGCTGTCGGCGCGGTGGCCGCGATGGGGACCGCGGTCGGGCCCGCCGCCATGGCCCAGGTTGACCCGTCAGCGGCGGTCGACACCGCGGCCGAAGCGTACCTTGTCATCGGTTATCGTCCGGGCGCCGCGAGCGCCGAGCTCATCCCCGTTCATGCCCAGCTCGGCGCACGCGTGGTCCGGAACATCGCGGCTCTGCACGCCGCGGTGGTGGCCCTGCCCCTCGACACCACCGCGGCGGCTAGCCCCCTTCACACGACTCTCTTCGGCGACGAGGCGGCGGCCGCCGTAGCGCTCGGGAATCGGACGACACCTTCCCCGTCGTCCCCCAGCGCTGCGGCGGCCGCACATTCCGCCGCCGATCATGCCCCCGTTCGCACCGCGGATCTCGCCGCGGACGCCGATCGGATCGCCGCGCTGACCGCGTTCGCGGCGGCGCGTTACGGCCGCTTGAGCGGCGTGGCATACGTCGAAGCGGACATCGCCGCCGGCATCGACGCCCCCGTTGCGGCGGCCGATGATGCCGCCGCACGAGCCGCCGTCCGCTCCTCCGTTGACGTCGACGACCGGCCAGCCGCGAACGATTTGACGACCGGCGACCCGTACGCCTCGCAGCAATGGCACCTCGAAGCGACGCGCCTGCCCGAGGCATGGTCGCTCGTCCGCGCGGACGGCATCCTCATCGCCGTGGTCGACACGGGCGTCGAGGCGAGCCATCCCGATCTCGCGACCGCGCTCCTGCCCGGCTGGAATGCCCGCGATGGGTCGGCCGACACGCGCGACGACCACGGCCACGGCACCGCGATCGCGGGCGTCATCGCGGCCGGCGTCGGCAACGGCCTCGGCGTGGCCGGTGCGGCGCCCGGCGCCCGCCTCCTGCCGGTCAAGGCGCTCGGCGCGGACGGCACGGGCTGGATGTCGGACGTCGCCGCCGGCATCGTGTGGGCCACGGACCACGGCGCCCGTGTCATCGTCGTCGCCGCCGGAAGCCGGGCGCCGCTGCGGCTGCTGGCGGACGCCGTGGCCTACGCCGCCGCGAACGGCGCGCTCGTCGTCGCCGCGGCCGGCAACGCGGGCGCGGACGCCGTCGACCATCCCGCCGCGGACCCGGGCGCCCTCGCCGTGGCCGCCGTCGACGCCGCGGGCGGGCGCTCCGCCTGGTCGAACCATGGCGCGGCCGTGCGGATCCTGGCCCCGGGCGAGGACATTCTGACGACCGCCCTGAGCGGCGGCTACGCCCGCGCCAGCGGCACGAGCCTATCGGCCGGCATCGTCGGCGGGGTTGCCGCGCTGCTCTACGCGCAGACGCCCGACGCGTCTCCCGCCGCGATCGCGGGCCGCCTGCTCGACTCCGCCGCTCCGGGCGGTCGCTTCGCCCAAGACCCCGGAGACCCGCGCCGCATCGTCGACGCGCGCGCCGCGGCCGCGGAACGCGCGGACGGTGCCGACGAGCCGAGCGCGCGGCTGCCCGGGTATTGGCGCAAGCAACGGCCCGTGTGGCTGCCGGCGGTCTATCGCTAGGCGACGGTCGGGGCGGCCGGACACGCGGCCGATCGGATCTGCCTGAATCCGCACAATGAACCGTCTGCTCCGTCAGATAGGCTATCAGTACTGATCCGACCCCAGCCGCGCCAAGAGCGCCCTCGCCAGCGCGTCGTCCCGCTCGCCGCCGTCGCGGGCGCACCACGCGGCGTAGACCGCCAGCGCCTCGGGGCCTAGGCGTTCGGCGCCGAGGACGAGGTCCGTGAGCACGGTGTGGATGCGGCCGGGGACCGGGCTGGCGGCGGCCAGATAGCTCCACCACCGGAGCACCGGCGCGGCATGGGTTGGCCCAGCGAACACGAGCCGCGCCTCGAACCGTGCTCGGCCCGGCGCCGACAGAAGGTCCATACCCGGCAGCGCATCGGCCGGATCGGGCACAGGCCCGACCAGCACGACCTTCTCGCCCCGCGGCGCGACCCGCCCGGCGGCGGCGCAGGCGAGCGCCAGGATGTCGGCCTGTTCGGCCACGCTGTGACGGTCCGTGCTGAAGAACAGGGTGCGGCCACCGAGCCGGCGCGCCAGGTCGTCCCGATGGCGGTCGGCGAGCGGGCCGGAGGCCGGCCCGGCGAGGAGGACCAGCGACTCGGACGCAGCGTCGGTCGCGCGCACGAGATAGTCGATGAGATCGCCCTCCGCATCGAGCAGGAGCGGCAGCGCGACCGTGATGTCGGCCGGGATCGCCCCGCCGTCCGCCACGAAGCGCTCCATGTGCGCCCGCTCGAGGGCTCGGGCGGCCGGGTTGTCCAGACGGCGGAGCAGCTGGAGGGCCTGGACGCGGTGCGCCGGCCGCGGGCTGAGCAGGGCGGACTCCACCCCATCGGCCGCGTCACGATCTTCGAGCGCCAACAGCGCCACCTGCGCGGCGATCCGCACGGTCGCGTCGAGGTCATGGCTGGCCTCGCGCAGCGTGTGGGCGGCGAACGGGTCGCCGGTAGCGCCCAGCAGCTCGAGCAACCGCGCGTGGTGGAGCGTCCCGCGGCTGTGGTCGAGCACCTCGCGCGCCACCACCGCCGTCAGGTGATGACCGAACGCCCGCGCCGCGTCCAAGAGGACTTCGTCGCCGTACTGGGCATACGCGCGCACCAGCGCCGGTGCGGCGTCCGCCGGGCGGAACGCCGCCGCGAGCAGCGCCGCGGAACGCCGCACCTCCGGCTCCGGGTCGAGGAGCTGGCGGCCGAGCGCGTGAAAGCCGATCGCCGCGCCTTCGTCGGCCGGAGCGCGCGGCAGGCGGTCTTGTACCGGTGTCACGCTACCATTCTGGCGCAAGCTGGCACCGCTGGCTATTGCGCCGACCGGTCCGAAGCGCACGATGAACGCGCGCGAACGGGCCGCGTTGGTCGGTGGGCCGCACGCCGCCTCGGTGAAAACCTGCGGATCCGCCGATCCACCGTGATCCACCGCGATCCACCGCGATCCACCCTGAATCGCAGCCAGACGCTCCAAGCCACCGCCGGAGGGCCCGAGCATGCCGCAGCCCGTCGAACCAGCACCCGACCGCCCGCCGAACGGGACGGCGTCGCCGCGCGCGCCGGAGCCCCAGCGACCGCCCGATCCGCTGGCAACGCCGCCGCGACCGGACGATGCACCGGCGCCGGCGTACGACGCGATCCTGATCACCTCGTTTGGCGGACCGGAGGGGATGGCCGAGGTAATGCCGTTCCTCGAGCACGTTACCCGCGGCCGCGGCATCCCGCGCGAGCGGCTCGAAGGCGTCGCCCAACACTACGCCTTGTTCGGAGGCGTCAGCCCGATCAACGCCCAGAACCGGGCGCTCGTCGCCGCGCTCGAAGCGGAGCTGGCGGCCAGCGGGCCGCGCGTGCCGGTGTACTGGGGCAACCGCAATTGGCACCCGTTCCTGGCGGATGCGATCGGGCGGATGCGGGACGATGGCGTCCGACACGCGGCCGCGTTCGTGACCTCCGCCTACGGCGGCTTCTCAGGCTGCCGCCAGTACCGCGGCGACCTCGCCGCGGCCCGCGCGGCCGTCGGTCCGGACGCGCCGGCGATCGACAAGCTCCGGCTGTTCTACAACCATCCCGGCTTCATCCGGCCGATGATCGACCGGTTGACCTCCGCCCTCGACGCCCTCGACGGCCCCGCTGGCGGCGAGGATCGGCGCCGCGCCGCGTCGGTGCTCTTCACGGCGCACAGTGTCCCGCTGGCGATGGCCGAGGACAGCCGCTACGTCGAGCAGCTCACCGAGGCCAGCCACCTTGTGTCCGCCGGCGCCGGCCTCGCCGGCCCGCCGCGCCTGGTGTACCAGAGCCGCAGCGGCCCACCGAGCCAGCCGTGGCTCGAGCCGGACGTCGGCGACGCCGTCGCGGTGCTGGCGGCGGACGGGGTGCGCGACGTCGTCGTCGTGCCGATCGGATTCGTGTCCGACCACATGGAGGTGGTCTTCGACCTGGACACGGAGCTGGCCGAGCGCTGCGCCGCCCTCGGCGTCCGCCTCACGCGCGTCCCGACCGTCGGAACGGACCCCGCGTTCGTCCGCATGATCCGCGACCTCTTCGTCGAGCGACAGGCGGTCGGCGCGGTCCGGCCGGCCCTCGGCGACCACGGCGCAAGCCACGACACGTGCCCACCGTACTGTTGCTGGTACGCGCCGCGCCCCGCCGTCCGGCCCGGCGCGGCGGCGAATGACGTCGGCGACGCCGCGCACGGCGAACCGCCGGCACGTTCGCCAACAGGTTCGCCACCCGGTGCGCCACCCGGTGCGCCAACCGGTGCGCCAACCGGTGCGCCAACCAGGGCACCGACCGATGCACCGATCAATTCCGCGGATGTTGCAACGCCGTAACCGCCCGCCAACGATCCCGCAAAGGGCGGCGGGTACCGTCGTCCGTCGACGCCCCGCACCCCGCTCGGCCCACGCCGTTCCACCCGGAGGTCTCAGGATGCCGCTCTCCTTCCACCGCGCCCCGCGCGTCGGCGCGCTCGCTGCCGCCCTATGCACGCTGGCCATCGTGGCCGCCGCCACGGCGCCGCCGACCGCCGCGCAGACGACGCCCCCGGCGCCGCTCCGCCTCGAGGCCTCGATCTGGGGCGATCAGTTCTCGGTGCCGGCGCTGCCGGGCCAGTTCGTCGAAGCCGAGGTCCGGCGGCCCGACGGCAGCCGGATCGTCGGCTTCGGCAGCGGCGGCGACGATGGGCGCGCCGTTCTCGACCTGTTCAGCGCCGGCGACGGCGGCGACGGCGGCCCGTCCGCGTTGCGGTCCGGCGACACGGTCCGCATCGCGCAGAGCGGCCGACGCCCGGTGGAGATCGAGACGCCCACGCTGTCCGCCGACGTCGACACCGCCGCCGACCGCGTCTCCGGCACGGCGCCCGCCGGCGCGACGGTGGCGGTCCTGGCGCAGATCGAGCAGACCGGCCCGGACGGCGCGGTCCTCCGCCGCGACGTCCCCGGTCAGGCCGTCTCCGGCGCGGACGGCGCATGGTCCGTCGCGTTCGGCGCGGACGGCGTCGACCTGCCGGCTGGACGGACGAGCGGCCGCGCCTGGATCGAAACGGACGATCACGACCGCTTCATCGCCCGCTTCAGCGACGCCCGCATCGACGTCGCGCTCGGCGCGTATGAGGTGCGTGGCCTGATCACGCCGGGCCGGCGGATCAAGGGCCTGATCGAGCGCGCCGACGGGGACCCGATCGCTCTGCCGGAGCAGATCGTCGTCGGAGACGGCACGTTCGCGCTCGGCACGAGCCCGTTTCGCTTCTTCGGCACGCCGCCGCCCGGCGCCCACGCGATCACGGTCGGCGACCGCTTAACCGTCACCGTCCTCGGGCCGGGCGACGCCGTCGAGCGCACGTTGGCCCTGACCGTGCCGGCGTTGGCCCTCGAGATCGATGGCGGTGCGGACCGCGTCCGCGGCACGGCGCCCGCCGACGCGCAGGTGCGGGTCGACGTGTCGTCCATGGACGGTGCGCACGCCTCGCGCACCGTGGCCGCCGGCGCGGACGGCGCGTTCAGCGTGGACTTTGGGGGCGCTGCGGACATCGGCCCCGGCTGGCTGGCCCGCGCCAGCGTGGCGCCGACGGCGGACACGTCCGTTGGCGCCGTGGCCGTCGTGCCGCAGACGCGGGTCGGGGTGAGCATGACCAGCGTCCTGGGCTTGGCCGAGCCCGGGACCGCGATCACCACCACGGTGCGCGCCCCGAACGGCGCCCAACGCCGCCTCGAGCCGAGCGTCGCGGACGCCACCGGCCGCTGGGGCGTGAGCTTTTCCGACTTTCTCGACCCGAACGCGGAGGTCGAGGTGCACGCCGGGGATCAGATCGAGATCACGGCCGTGGACGGCGACCCCCTCGTGGCGACGGTGCCGACGCTGACCGCGCTGGCGGACGCGGACAGCGACACCGTCGGCGGCACGGCGCCCCCCGGCGCGCAGCTGCGGGTCGTGGCCGCCGGGCAGAGCGTGGTCGCCACGGCAGACGGCTCGGGGCGCTGGACCGCCTCCTTCGCCGGCAAGGTCGACCTCGCGGCGCCGCTCGGCGGCGAGGTCTGGATCGACGGCGGATCGTTCGCGTTCTACACAACGTGGTCCGTCGTGCGCCTCACGGCGGAGCTGGGCAGCAACTTCCTCACCGGCAACGGCCCGCGCGGCCGCGCGATCGCGGCCGTGCTGCGCGACGGCGACGGCCGCGTCGTGGCGACGGCCAAGGGGCGGGTGTTCGACCGCCTCGCCTTCGGCGGCGCGACCGTGATCATCATCGGCCCTGAGCAGGACAGCTTCTACCTCAACTTCGACGACGTGACCGGCCAGCCGGTGCCCGTGCAGGCCGGCGACACGCTGCAGGTGACGGCGGGCGACAAGACCGTCTCCTTTGTCGTGCCCGCGCTGGACGGCGCGGTGTTCGTCAAAGACGATGTCGTCAGCGGGCGCACCCGCGCCGGCTCCCCGGTCCGCGTCCGCGTCCAGCGCGACGACGTGCAGGCCGGCGAAGGCGAGACGACGGCGGATGCGAACGGGACGTTCAGCCTGCGCTTCGCGCCGGATCTCGATCTGCAGTACAACGACACCGTCCAGCTCGAGGCCGGCGTCGGGGATCACCGCGTCACGCGCTACATCCGCAGTCCCGGCATCCAGGTCGACCTCGACCGCGGCTCGGCGCAGGGCGAGATCAGCGCGGATACGCGCGTGCGGATCGAGCTGCACCGCAGCGGCCTGGTCGTGGCCGGCGTCGAGACCCAGACCGGCTCCGAGGGTTTCTATTGGGCCGACCTGCACGACGCCGTCGGCGGCCGCCCGATCGCGTTGCGCCCCGGCGATATCGTCACGGTCACCCCGATCGACTCGCCCGAAGACGTACTGACGATGACGCTGCCGGAGCTCACCGTCGACGCGGACGTGGCCACGGACGCGGTGAGCGGCAAGGCGACGGCCGGCGGGTCGCTGGCGATCCTGGCCAACGATCAGGTCGGCGACACGGCGTTCGGCTTCGGGCAGGCTTGGCCCGAGATCGACGCGGGCGCCTGGCGCGCGGACTTCGTACCGGGCATCGACGTCCGCCCCGGCCTGTCGGTGAGCGCCCAGTACCGCACGAGCGACGGCCATGTCGCGATCCGCACCCGCATCGTGCCGCTGCTGAACGTCGAGCACGGCGGACCGAACGTGTGCGGCTGGACCGCGCCGTCCGGCGCCGTGACCACCGAGCTGCGCGATCCGGGCGGCCACGCCAAAGGCAGCGGCGCCGGCGAGGGCGCGTGGTGGGACGGCGCGTTCCACACCGTCCTGCGCGACGGCGCGGGCGCCGCGGTGACGACCGCGACCAGCGACACCGTGCACGCCGACCTGAGCGGCACGGCCACGGATCTCACGCTGCCGGTCCTCGATCTGGCGATGGACTGGGCGACGCAGCGGCTCACCGGTACCGTGCCGCGAGGCGTTGCACCGGACATCCAGTACCCGGCCCGGCGCTGCGGCGCGGATCTGGACATCGACGGCGTCGGCATCCGCATCGCCTTCAGCCTTCGCTTCGGCGGCGCGGCGGATGGCCACATCGACAACCGCGTGCCGCTGCCGATCGAGGCGGGCCAGGGCTTCGAGGTGGCGCTGCGCACGCCGAACGGGCACCGGGTGTATCGCCAGTTCTGGCGCAGTCAGATCGAGGCGTATCTGACCACCGCCCGCGCCGCGGGCACGACGAACAGCCTTGCCCCGGTCAACCTGACCCTCACCGGCGCGGACGGCGCCGTCAAGGGCACGGCCGCCGGCGCCGCCGACCCGTCCGGCCGTTTCGACCTGACGCTGCGCGCCGCCGACGGCGCCGAGGTTTCGATCGCGCCGGGCGATACGATCACCGCGACGGCCGCCGGCGACCGCGCCACGATGCCGATCGACAACGTGTCGTTCGACTGGAGCCCGGGCGGCGGCATCACGGGCGCCGCGCCGGCGGACCGTTCGCTGCGCCTGACGCTGCGGCTGGACGATGGCCGGCGCCTCACGATCCCCCGCACGGCCGACGCGAACGGCCGCTTTGCGTTCAATGCGGACGAGGTTCCGCTGCGCGGCGGCTGGTCGCTCGACGGCGTCGTGGCGGTACGCGTCGCGCTGCAGACGGCGGCGGGTCATGCGGTGATCGCCCAGTCGGAGGGCTTCGAGGCGCCGGACGAGCCGCCCGTCGAGCGCGGCGGGGCGATCTACCTCCCCGCGCTGTTGGCGAAGGCGTCGTTCGGCGCGCTTGCGAACGCCCAGTTGAGCGCGTCGGCGGCGGGCATGCACGGCGACGACGGGCGTTCGTCCGGCGCCCCCGCGCTGGCCAGGGTCGACGGTGAATCCGCGGCTCCTGGCTCAGCGCTTCGGCCGGTCCGACAGTCGGTAGACGAAGCGCAGCCCCGACCACGTCGCGTCGATGGCGCACACTTTGTTGTCCACCAGGCCCCCGGCCAGGCCGATCGCGCGGATCACGTTCTCATCGAGGTCCGTCGGGACGCCGCTGGCGCGTTTGGGCCACGCAACCCATAGCCCACCGTTCGGGACAAGCCGCGCGGCCCAGGCCTCGAAGTTCGCTTCGAGCGCCTGGGCCGCGTCCGTGAAGGCGACGATCACGTCGAATGCGGCGGTGCGGTCGGCGCGACTCGGCGTGGCTTCGGGGACGCCGTCGACGTCGACGGCGGCGAACGCGTCGCCTCGGTAGCGCTCCGGCTCGACATCGTCCGGCAACGCGTCCAGCGCGTCCTCGAAGTCCGGTGGGGCGTCGAGGAGCGCCAGGCGGTGACCGCGCTGGATGCCGAGCTTGCGGGCGAGCGGGGTGGCGGAGTAGCCGGCCATCGTTGCCTCCGTGGATCGGTGGGTCATGGCGGTATGTGCGGTGGCCGTCTTTCGGCGGGACGCATTCTATAATCGTCGCCTCGGCATAGAGAGGCGACATTGCGGCGGCATTGCACGGCGGCATTGCACGGCGACACTGCGCCGGATCGGGATTTCCTCAGGCGGGAGGGCGCCTTGACAACGTCGGCTCCGAACGTGCGGTCCGGGTTGCCGTGGCTCGGCATCGCCCACCTTCTCGTGCTTTATGTCGTGTGGAGCACGACGTACCTGGCGATCAAGGTGGCCGTTGCGCCGGGCGGCGGCTTCCCGCCGTGGGCGATGGCGGGGACGCGCTTGTTCTGCGCCGGGCTGATGCTCCTGGCGATCGCCAAGGTTCGCGGCCGCTCCCTTCGGCTGACGCGGCGCGACGTGGCGATCATCGCCGCGACGGGCTTCCTGCTGTGGATCGGCGGCAACGGGCTCGTGACGTGGGCGGAGCAGTACGCGGACTCGAGCTACGCCGCCCTGCTGGTGGGCGCGATGCCGATCTGGGGCGCCGTGATGGAGGGCGTGTTGGACCGGCGGCGGCCGTCCACGACGCTGATCGGCGCGCTGCTGGTCGGGTTTTTGGGCGTCGCGGTGCTCACGGTGCCGAGGCTGCTGGACTCGACCGGCGCGGACTTGATGGCCGTCGTCGCGCTGCTGTTCGCGCCGCTGGCCTGGGGCGCCGGCGCTCTCGTGCAGAGCCGGCGTTCGGTGTCCGTGTCGTCGCTCGTGAGCGCGGGCTGGCAGCAGGTCTTCGGCGGCGCGATGTTCCTCGTGCTGGCCGTCGCCACGCGCGAGCCGCTGCCCCACCCGACGCCGTTGGCCTTCGCCGGCTGGGCGTACCTGGTGGTCGTCGGCGGCCTGGCGTTCTTCTCGTTCGTCCTGGCCCTCCAGCTGCTGCCGGCGCGCATGGTGTTCACGTACGCCTACGTGAACCCGGTGGGGGCCGCGTTCCTGGGCTGGTGGCTGCTGCACGAGCCGATCACGCCCTGGACGGTGCTCGGCGCGGCGCTGGTGATCCTGGGCGTCGCCGGCGTGTTCCACGAGCGATTCCGGACGCGACGGCGCGAAGCGGCGTTAACGAGCACCGCCGAGGCCTTTGAGGACCTCGGCGGTGGATCAGGCGGGACAGGAATCGAACCTGCAACCTCCGGTGTTGGAGACCAGCGCTCTGCCAATTGAGCTACCCGCCTACGTGCTGGCCGGGGCCGACACGGGGTGGGATTATATATCAGTGGGGGGGGGAGTTCGAAACGCCCTCACCCTGGTTGGCCCTGGACCCTCACCCTGGTCTCGCCCTGGACGGGCGAGACCGGTCCCTCTCCCACGTCGTGGGCGAGGGACTCGTTGGCGGGCGCTGATGCGCAAGC
>JBDTSC010000021.1:0-23030 GCA_039931375.1 Ardenticatenales bacterium | reverse complement strand
CACTGTGGCGGCGGCTGGACTCGAACCAGCGACCTAGCGATTATGAGCCGCTCGCTCTAACCAACTGAGCTACGCCGCCCGGCGAACCCAAGTACCCCCGGCAGGACTCGAACCTGCGCCTCTGGCTCCGGAGGCCAGTGCTCTATCCTCTGAGCTACGGGGGCGCACCGACCGTGGCAACCAGAGGCGATACCCCCGATTCTGTCGAAACCGTCATCTATCTCAGCCCCGAAGGACGAAACGCCCTTCGAGCCTGGCGATGCCTGGTCTGGCGCGTGCTGCACGCCCTCGCCGGAATCGCTGCGACGGGACCGAGCATCGCCGCTCCCCCAAAGGGAAGGACGCTTGGCCCAGCCCACCCGCCTTGCTGCCGTGGTCGCCTCGCCTGCGTACGACCGTCGCCGGTCGCACCCTCGCCCTGTGGGCGAGCTTTCACCCTTACCCGGACAAGCCGAGCAGGTCTTCTCTCTGTTGCGGCTGTCGTCACACGCCCTCGCGGGACGTGCGCCCTCACTTGCTGTTTCGTGAGGCCCACATGTATGTGGCAGTCGGGAAGTTCCTCTGACGCATCCGCGCCAGCGACGGTTTGCCCTGGTTGCCTGGAAAGGTGCAATGCGGAAGGGGAGACTCGAACTCCCACCCCCTTTACGGGGACTAGGCCCTCAACCTAGCGCGTCTGCCAATTCCGCCACTCCCGCATGCAAATGGTGACGAGGACAATGCCGAGGGCGAGACTCGAACTCGCACGAGCTTACGCTCACAGCGTTCTGAGCACTGCGCGTCTGCCAATTCCGCCACCCCGGCCTGTTAAGTATCCCCGGGAGGACTCGAACCTCCGGCCTTCTGGACCGCAACCAGACGCTCTAATCCACTGAGCTACGGGGACCCGTCCGCCGTCACGGGCTGACGACAGGAAGAGTAAGATAACATCCCCGACGTTGTCCGTCAAGCCATGACCACATCAATGTGGTCCGGCGGTCGTCTCCGGGCGCCCGATTGACGGACAGCGCGTCTCTTCTTACAATCGCGCGGTGGCGGCCCCATCGCTAGGCGGGCGGCCACTCCCCCCTTGACCCGCATCCACGCCGCGCGCCCGCAGCGGGCGTGCCCCAGTTCGGAGCATCCAATCGTGGCGAAGCCTACTCGTTCTGGGGTGTCGTGGCCGCTGATCGGGATCGTGATCATCCTGGCCGTCCTCTTCATCGGCGGCCTGATGTACATGCTTACCCCCAAGGATGTCCGGTCGCCGCTCATCCTGACGTATCCGGCGGCCAGCCCGCTGCCGTTCGGCGTCACGGATGACGGCCATCCGTACCTCGGCAAGGCGGACGCGCCGGTCACCTTCACGGAGTTCGCCGACTTCCAGTGCCCGCACTGCAAGCAGCACAATGACGTCTTCGCCCGTGAGATCGACAAGACGTTCGTCGAGTCGGGCAAGGCCAAGCTGGTGTGGATGACGTTCCCGATCCTCGGCGACGGCACTGCGAACGACGAGTCCGTCCTTGCGTCCATGGCGGGCTACTGCGCGCTCGACCAGAGCAAGTTCTGGGAGATGCACGACTGGCTGTTCGAGAACCAGGGCGTCGCGAGCAACCAAGGCCAGTTCAGCACGGATCGCCTCCGCAAGATCGCGGAGCGCATCGGCCTGGATCTCAAGGCGTGGGACGCGTGCATGGGCGGCACGGAGGCACGCGACAAAGCCAATAAGGACGGGGATCGGGCCAAGGAGCTCGGGATCGGCAGCACGCCGTCGTTCATGGTCGGCGACACGATCGTCGAGGGCACGGGCCAGGACAAGATGTCGGAACTCGCCGCGGCCATCGACAAGCCAGCCCAGTAGCTCCGCGGCGGCCGACGTCGGCCCGGTGATCGTTGCCGGGGCCGGAGTCTCCTACGCGACCGACATGGAAGCCACCGAATCAAGCCCACTCTCCGCCGCAGCGCACGCTCGACGCGCTGCGGTGGCGCGCGGCCGTGCCTTGTTCAATCGGGCCGACTTCTGGGCGAGCCACGAAGCATGGGAAGCTGCGTGGTTGGCCGCCGACGGTGCTGAGCGAGATGGCCTGCAAGGCCTGATCCAGGCCGCGGCGGCGATGCACAAGTTCATCGTGCAGGACAACGCGCCGGGCGCGGTGCGGTTGATCGACCGCGCCCTGGTCGGGTTGGAGCGGGTCGGCGCACGTGGTTTCGGCCTTGACATCGCGTCGCTGTCCGGCGAGCTGCGCCAGTGGCGCGTGCGCCTCGTCGACGGCCCGCCGCGGGGAGCGTCGATCATCGGGCTGCCCCACCTGGCCCTGGCTCCGGCGGAAGTCGGCGCTCGGCCGTTGCGTGTGGAGGCCGTCGATGTCCGGCTGATCGAAGACCACGGCCGGCGCGCCGTTCTGGCCACGGTGCGAGCGGACGGCATCGAAGGCTGGGGCGAGAGCATGCTGCCGTGGAACGAGCATGGCACCTGGGACGCGATCTGTTTCGGCCTTGGCCCGGCGCTCCTGGCCGAACCGGTCGTCTCCCCGGCGGAACTGTCGATCGTCTGGCGGGACGTCGTGGCGGAGCCACGGGCCGCGGCAGCGCTCGAGATGGCCGTGTGGGACTTGGCAGCCCGGCGCGATCGAGTGCCCCTCCATGTCGCCCTCGGCGCGACGGCTCGCCCGGTCGATGTCGCGATGCGGGTGCACGGCGTCACGGCCGCCGCGTTGGCGGAGGGCATCGGCGCCGCGCGCGCGGCCGGATTCGCGGGCGTACACCTGCCCGCTCGGCCGAACGCGGATCGGCGGCTCCTGCCGGGACTGGCCCGCGAGCTCGCCGGGCTCTGGTTCGCCTTCGACCTGGACGGGGCGTACCGGCTGGCGGATCGCGAGGTGCTGGCCGTGCTCGATGGGCTCGGACCCGCGTTCCTCCATCGGGCGCTGCCCGACCGCGCGATCGCCGATCGCGTTCGTCTGGCGCGATGGCTCTCGCGGCCGCTGTCCGCCGCCGGCGTTTCGAACGCCCACGAACTGCACAACGACCATGCGCTCGGCGCGGCCGCGGTGGTGCTCGTGGACCCGACGACGGTCCCGCTCAGCGAGGCTGTCCTGGTCCTCGAGGCGGCTGTGGCCCTTGGCGTGCAGGCTTGGGTCGGCGCGCCGTCCCTCACGCCGATCGCCGCCGCCGCCGCCCTGTCGCTGGCCGTGCTGCCCGGCGCGACCCTGCCGTGCGCCCCAGGCGATGGCTTTGGACGATGGGGGCACATCGTGGGCCTCGATGGGCACGTCGTGGGCCTCGATGCCGGCGGTCGATGGCAGCCCTCGACGCGGCCCGGCATCGGCATCGATCCACCGCTTGATTGGTTGGCGGCGCACGAGGTGCGGCACGAGCGCCTGCACGTCTGACCCGCCGCCGGAGCACGATTGCGGGCCGATGGAGCGGCGAGCGACTCTCATCGCCGGCGGCCGGCCTGGCCCGATCCGTCGGTTCGTGTCCGCTCTCGCACTCGCGTTCGCATTGGGGTTCGGGCTCGCTGCCGCGCTCGCTGTTGCGTTCGCGGCCGCCGCGCCGTGGACGGTCAGGGCCGCTTCCGACGACGCCCCCGCACCCTTGCTCGGCCTCAACGCTCAGGGCGACGATCCGAGCGCGTTGGCCGAGGCAGCCGACGCCGCGCGCCGGACCGGCCTGCGCGCGATCCGCGTCCGCGTCGATTGGGGCGTGATCGAGGCGAAGCGCGGCGTGCCGGACTGGGGCGCGCTCGACGTTGTTGCCGCGGCCGCTCGCCGGGATGGCGTTCGCTGGCTCGCGGTGATCGACACATCGCCCGCTTGGTCGCGCCACGATCCACCGGTGCCGCCGGCCTGGTGGACGTGCGCGGAGCAGGACGCGCCGCAATCGCCCGCCTCGGCGCCGCCGACCGACCCGACCGACCTGGCCCGGTTCGTGGCCCCGTTCGCACGGCGGTACCAATCGGTTTTGGTCGGCATCGAAGTGTGGCGTGCACCGAACGCCATGCCGCACTGGCGCCATGGCGGGCCGGACCCGGAAGACTATGCCGTGCTGCTTGCGGCAGCCGCCGATGCGGTGCATGGCGCGGCGCCAAGCGTACCGGTCGTGTCCGCGGGCCTCGCGCCGACGACGGACGTCGGCGTGTGCTTCCTGTCGGACTACGTCTTCCTCGACCGCCTGGCCCGGACGGGCGCGCTCGATCACGTCGACGGGATCGGCGTGGCCATCAGTGGATTCGGGCAACGCGTGGATCGGCCGGACGTCGGGCGCGAGGCGCTCGACGCGCGCCGCGCGGAGCTGCTAGCCCGGGTGTTGGCACGCCATCGCGTCGCGCGTCCGATCTGGATCGTCGGGGCAGAGCGCGGCGCGTCGACGACGGAGACCGATGCCGGAGCGGATCCACCCAACTCCATCTCGGTCATGGATGACGAGGCGGCTTGGTTCGCAGACCTATGGACATTGGCGCGCTCCGACTGGCCGTGGCTGGCGGCGCTGTTCGTGGGGGGGCAAGACGATGTTGGCCGGTCGCCGACGGGCGCACCGGCGGCGCTCGTGGCCGCCCCGACGGCCGTTCTCGACGCGACCGGCGCACGAACGCCCCTCGGCGACGCGCTGGCGCGGGCCGCCGCCGACGCGGACGGGGCGGACGGACCCTCCTTGCCAACATCCGCAGCCACGCCGTCGGGGGTCGCGGGGGCCATGCAAATCCTCGGACTCGACGAAGCGTTCGGTGCCCGCATCGTCCATCCGTGGCCCGCATGGTCCAAGCGGCAAGCGGGCGTCCTGGCCGCGGCCATCGCCCTTGCACTGCTGGGATTGTGGCTGGCGATGCGACTGGCCGCGCGGCCCTCGGCGGCCAGCGGATCCCGCTGGATCGTCCAGCGAGCGCGCCTGATCGCGGCTCGCCCGGCGTGGTGGGGCCGATCGACCGTGCTCGTCCTGCTCGCGGCGGACAGCGTCGCACCATGGCCGTTCAACGCGCCCCTCGTGCCGCTCCTCGTCGCCGCCGCCGCCCTCTGGCCGTTGGCCGCGATCTGGACGATCGCGGCCGCCGCGCCGTTCTACTTTGCCGCGTATAAGCTTGGCCTCGGCCCGGCGCTCGGGCCGCGGGTGATCGGTCCGGTCGAGCTCCTCGTGCTCGTTGCCGTCGCCGGCGCTGTTGTGCGCGGCTGGCTCGAGCACGCAGCCAAGGAGCGATTCGACGGCGGGCCGTCGCGTGTGGGCGCGCAGCGGCGGGTGCTGCGCGCGCTCGATCTGGGCGTACTCGCCCTCGTGCTGTGGGCCGCCCTGACGCCGCTGTGGGCGGAGGAGCCCGGGCTCGCGGCGCGCGAATGGCGCACCGTGGTGCTCGAGCCGGCCCTCTTCTATGCGCTGCTGCGACTGGCGCGCGATCGCCGTGCCAGCGCACGCGCGGCGTGGCGCGGTGCGCTGGCGGGGTCGGCGCTGGCCGCGACGTGGGGGCTCGCTGCATGGAGCTTCGGCGCGATCGGCGGGAGCGCGATGGTCGGACCCGTGTGGGAACGCGTCGGCGGTGCGGTTCGGGCGGAGGGGGTCGTGCGGGCGAGCGGGCCGTACAACTCGCCGAACAACCTGGCGCTCGTGCTGGGGCGGGTGGTGATCGGCATGGCATCCGGCCTGGTCTATGTTCGCACGCGCCGCGGGGGCGGTGAGGCGTCGAAGCGCGAGACCGCCGCCTCCTCCGGCCTGAGACACGGTGCGACCTTGGCCGTTTGCGTCGCCGGCCTGGTCGCGACGTTCAGCCGGGGAACGATCCTGGTCGGGCTGCCCATCTCCGCGGTCTGGCTGATCCTCGAAGCCGGGCGGGGCCGGATCACGCGCCGGGCGGTCGGCACGTCGCTGGCCGTCGTCGTCGTCTTGGCCGCGCTGCTCGCGCCCTTTGCTGGCACGGAGCGCGTGCGGGGCGCCCTCACGCTGCGTCCAGGCACGACGCTCTACTACCGCACGCGATTGTGGCAGTCGGCTTGGCGAATGGGGTCCGAGCACCCGGTCCTCGGGGTGGGCCTCGACAATTTCATGGGATTGTACCGGGATCGCTACGTCCAGCGTGACGTGGCGCAGGAGCGCTTCCTCAGCCATCCGCACAACATCGGGCTCGACTGGTGGACACGGCTCGGATTGCCCGGACTGATCCTGCTGGCGCTCTGGGTCGTCGGGCTCACGCGAGCGGCCACCAAGGCGCTTCGATCGGACGCGGCGGACCGCGGGCTGGCCATTGCGGCCGTCGGATCCTTGGTGTACGGCATGGCGCATGGCCTGCTGGACAACAGCTTCTTCCTGGTAGACCTGGCGCTGTTCACCTGGATGGCACAGGCCATGATCCTGGCGGCGCTCGATCCACGAGAGGAAGATCCATGGGCCCACCAGGATTTGAACCTGGGACCGACCGGTTATGAGCCGGCTGCTCTGACCGCTGAGCTATAGGCCCGCGCGAACGTCCACCGACGGTGGTTGAGCGGGTGGCGGGAATCGAACCCGCACCATCAGCTTGGAAGGCTGGAGCTCTACCATTGAGCTACACCCGCACGGCGTTTCCCCCGAATCGAGAGAACCCGCGCTTGTCGGGGCGAGAGGATTCGAACCTCCGACCTCAGCGTCCCAAACGCTGCGCGCTACCGGACTGCGCCACACCCCGCTGCCGGCCGGCATTATAGAGGACGGCGCCTGCGCCGCCAATGCCGTGCTGGCCGCGGCTCACGGCTGCCGGCCCGGCCAGTCGAGGTTGGCGCACGTGATCGTCCGCGCGACCTCGGAATAAATGACGGTCAGCTGATCCGGATCGGGCGCCTCGAAGAAGTCGCTTGGGTTGCTGGCCACCGCGCGCAGCAGGCCGAAGTTCAGGTCCGCCGCGTTGCCGAGGCCGATGACGAACAGCCGCGCCACCTCCGGCTTGACCCGCGCCGCCTGGTCGAGCACGACCTGATCCTCGATCTCGCTGACGCCGTCCGTGAGGAGCACGACCGCCCTCGTGTTGCCCGCGACCGCCCGCGGCCCCACGAGCTCGTCGTAGGCGACGGCCAGGCCAAGGTCGAGCCGGGTGCCGGCCGCCGTCTGCAACCCGTTCAGCTGGGCGCGCAGCAACGCCGCGTCGCCGGTCAGCTCCTGCACCAGTTCGGCCTCGCGGTTGAACGCGACGATCGCCGCCCGATCCGTCGCGCGCATTCGATCGACCAGGACGGCCGCGGCGGCGACGGCGGCCTGCAGCCGCGTCGGCCCGCCCGCCCGCACCGGCTCGGCCATGCTGCCCGAGTTGTCCATGACGATGATCACGTCCGTGCCGATGTCCGCGCTGCTGCACGATTGGCGTAGCGTGACCGGCAGGTAGACCGGCACCGGAATCGAGGTCGGCGTCGGCTGCGGCGTCACGGTCGGCTTGGGCGTGAACGTGGCGGTCGGCGTCGGCTCGAGGTCCAGCACGGAAACCTCGGGCACCGGGAAGCGCAGCGTGCCGGGCCGCGCAAGGCCATCGACGAACGTGGCGCTCGCCTGGACGTTCGTCGGTCTGCGCCCGCGCGCCTTCGGTTCCACCGTGTAGGCCAGCCGCACGCCGCCGAACGGGACGTCCGTCAAGTCCCAGCTGAGCGTCTGCCCGTTCACCCGCGGCGCCGGTCCGTCCGTGGACCCGATGTACGCCATGTCGACGGGCAGCTCGTCCGTGATGTGGACTTCCTTGGCCAACACGTCCGCCGTCAGGCGGTTGGCGATCTCCGTGTAGACCGCCATCAGCGTGTCCGTCGACGCCACGATGTACGCATCCTCCGGCGTCGAGGCCGTCAACGCCATGACCATCGGATCGACATCCCCAAAGCCGATCGTGAAGATCTGCGCGCCGCGCTGGCGCGCGGACGCCGCCGCCTGCAGCGTATCGTCCGGACCGCGGCTCGGGCGACCGTCCGTGAGCAGGATCAGGATCGGCTTGGCATTCGAGCGGTGGCGGATCCCGAACAGCTCGGCCGCCGCGACGTCGATCGCCCGCGCGATGTCCGTGCCGCCGATCGGCACGACGGCGGCGATGGCCGCCTTGGCCGCCGTCGGATCGTCCGTGAGCGGCTGGACGAGGGAGGCGGTGTTGTTGAACGAGACGACGCCGACCCGGTCCTCGGAGAGGTCGAGCGCATCGAGGAACGCCGTCGCCGCCTGCCGGGTGGCGGTGATGCCGTTGTTCTCCGTCATCGAGAACGACCGGTCGATCGCCAGCACGATGTCGGCGCGCGGCAGCGTGTTCGGGCACTCGCCGCCGACGAGCAGCTCGACGGTCACCTGTCCGCCGAGGCGCAGGCTCTCCGGCGCCGCCCGCTTGTCGCCCCGGACGCGGCACGCCCCGCCGCGGGCGAGCGGCGGCTCGGCGGGCGCATCGGGGTCCACCTCCCACACCCGGACCGTGTTGCCGGCGCGGTCCAGCGTGTACACCCGCCCGCCGCCATCCACGGTCAGGTCCGTGATGTCGATACCGCTGGCCGAGAACGCCCCGGCGTCCCATGCGGCGATCGGCGTGCCGTCCGTCTCGAGCTTCCAGACCAGCCCCTCGGTCGTGAGCACGTACAGCAGCCCCGCTGTGTCGATGGCAATCCGGGTCGGGATGCCGTCGATCGCGATGCGGCTGATCCTGGCGCCCCCCTCGAACACGTCCACCGCGTGCGCCGAACGATCGACCGCGTACAATCGGACCGGGCCGCCGGATGGGGCGTAGCTCGCGATGTCCCAATACAGCTCCCATGGCTGGCCGGGCGGCACCATCGGAAAGCCGCCCGCCGGCAGCAGCGTCGTCGTCAGGCCGACATCGCGCGCCCAGCCGTACGCGCCGTCCGCCAGCGTGAGCCGACGCCCGTCCGGCTGGATCGTCAGCCCCGTGACCCACCAGCGCCGGCCCGTCGGCCCTAGTTGCAGGGTCGCATCCAGCTTGCCGGACGCGTCGAAGCGGTGGAGACGGCCAAGCTCGGCCACGACCAGCCAATCGTCCGCCTCCACCCCGATGTCCGTGGCGGGCTGGGCCAGTTCGCGTTGGTCGACCGCCCGGCCCTCGGGGGTGAAGACCTGCACCCGCGGCCAAGCGTCGGCGACCCAGATGCGCCCGTCAGCCGCGGCGGTGATCGCCGCCGGCTGGTTCAGCCGGCCGAGCGGATATCCGGTCAAGCGCCATGAAGTCGCCGCGGCGCCGTCGCGCGGACGCCACGGAAAGCGGACGATGCCGTGGAACTGGGTGCTCAGGCGCGCCGCGCTGGCGTACACGCCGTAGCGCGACGAGACGGCGAGCGCTTGCAGATCGTCGTAGTACAGGGCCGACGTCGGCTGGGGCTTGCCGCTCTCGAACCAGTAGATGACATCGGCGGCCTGGACGTACAAGTCGCCGCGCTCGTCCATCGCCGCGTCCATCGGCGGCCGCGGTGACGTCACCCGCGCCACCTCACGCCCCGTCGTGTCGTGCACAGTGACCGCATCGAGCCCGGTCTGCGCCACGACCAGTCGGCCGTCGGGCGTGAACCACAGGCCGTGCGGCTGCGACAGGCCAGTCCAGCGCGCCGTCTCCGCGCCGCCTAGATCGAAAATGCGCACTTCGCCCGCGTCGGGCAGGCTGACGGCCACGCGGCCGCCGGATGCGGCGATGCCCCATGGCGCCGAGAAGTCCGCCGGACGCCACTGCGCCACCGGCGCGCCGTCGAGGTCGAAAACCAGCACCGCGTCCTTGCCGGGATCCGTGACATACACGAGCCGGTCGCCGACCGCCACATCACGCGGGGCGACGAAGTCTTCATCGCCGGCGCCCCTCTGGCCCCACGCGCTGACGAACGCCCCGTCGGGCATGAACGACTGGATCCGCCCGTTCCCGCGATCGACGACCCACACGCGCCCGTCGCCGATGTCGATCCCGCCCGGATCGAGCAGCGACCCGGGGGCGCCGACGCCTTCACCGGTCCACGTGTCGGCCAGGCGGTAGGCTTCGCGGAGGCTCGTGCCCTGCGCCCGCACGTCCGTAGGCACGACGTCCGCGCGCCGGAATCCGCCGGTTGCGACGGTCAAGAGGGCGGCCGCGGCTGCGAGGGCGGCCGCGAATCGGGCACGGTGGCCGGTGGCGGGAAGGCGCATCTTCTCGGCTCCACGGGATGGCGATCGAACGCGCGGATCGCTGTCGGTCATTGTAGGGTCCGGACCCAACGTGAGCCAGATGCAGCGCCGGGCTCCGCGGCTATCGCCGGCGTGCGCACGGCAGCTCGCGGGCGATGTCGCGATAGATGCGCGCCAGGTCCTCCGCGTCTGGCGCGAGCAGCCGCTGCGCCGCTCCCGTCGCGACGCGCTCGAGCAGCGCGGCGTCCACGTCGTCGCCCAGGCCGATCGTGTACACGACGGCGCCCGTCGCTTTCAGCCCATCGGCGGCCGTGACCACCGCCTCGTCCGTCGTGCCGGTGGGGCGGCCGTCCGTCAGCACGATCGCGGCGCGCACGAGGTTGGGCTCGTCCGGCACCCCGAGCAGCTCCGCCGCGGCCGCGGCCAGCCCGAGGTCGATCCGCGTCCCGTTGCCTTGGCGCAACCGGTCGAGGGCCAAGTCGAGTGGTCCGCGAACGGCCGTGAACGACTCATCGACCCGTGCCGCGCTGTCAAAGCTGACGATCGACGCTCTATCGCGCGACGGTGCGCCGCCGTCGGATGCCTGCAGGTCGAGGCGGTCCAGCAGGGCGCGGGCCGCGTCGACGGCCGCGTCCAATTTCGTGCGTCCGGCGCGCGTCAGGGCGCTCATGCTCGACGATGTGTCGAGCACGAGGACGACCGCCAGCGGGCTGAGGCCCTTCTCACAGTGCTCGTCGACGGCGAGCGGCAGGTAGATCGGCCGAGGCGGGCGCGTGGCGGTCGGCGTCGGGGTAGGCGCGAACGTGGGCGTCCGAGTGGGGATCGGCGTGGCGCTCGGCGTGATGCCGGGCACGACCGTCGGCGACGCCGTCGGCGCGATGACCTCGACGGACGGCACCGGGAACACGATCCGGCCGCGGGCGCCAAGCCCGTCGATGCCTTCGCCGATCGCCACGACGTTCGTCGGGCGGATGCCGGTGATCGTCGGCTCCAGCTCGTAGCGCAGGTCGATGCCGGCCAGCGGCACGTCCGCCAGACGCCAGACCAGCGCCGTCCCGTCGAACTCGGCCGGCGGGTTCGCGGAGTCGACCACGTAGCGCATGTCCGCCGGAACCTCATCGACGATCGTGAGCGAGCGGAACAGCACCGTCGCCGCCAGGCGCTGCGCGATCCCACGGTAGATCGCCGCCAGCTGCTCCGCGCCCGGCGCGAACGCGTAGTCGCTCGGGGCGGACGCGATGTCGCGCAGCAGCGGCTCGTTCACCCCATCCCCGAAGCCGATCGTGAAGATCCGCGCGCCCTCGAGCTTCGTGAGCTGCGCTTCGCGCATGGACGTGATCGGGTCCGATCCGCCGTCCGTCAAGAGGATCACGACGCCGTTGGCGATCGCCCGCCGGCGCGGACCGGTCAGCTCGCGCCGCGCCGCGTCGATCGCGCGGGCGATGTCCGTCCCGCCTCCTGCCTGCAGGCCGGCCGTCGCGGCCTGGATCGCGGCCGGGTTCGGCGTGAGCCCGACCTCCAGCGTCGCATCCTGGTTGAAGGCCACGAGCGCGACATGGGCGTCGACGACGTCGATCGCGCCGAGGAAGGCGGTGACCGCGGCTTTGGCCGCATCGAGTTTGGCGCCGACCATCGAGCCGGACACGTCCAGCACGAGCACGATGTCGTTCGCTGCCCGTGTGGCGGGGCACGTGCCGTCGACGTGCAGGGTGACCCAGGTCGCCTCGCCGAGCACGAGACGTGTCGGATCGGCGCGCTTATCGCCGTTCGGGGTGCAGTTCGGCTCGAAAGTCGGCACGTCCGGCGGGCTCAGCGCAGGATCGGGCGACCATACCGTGACCTCGTCGCGCCCGCCGTCCGCTACGAGGACGCGGCCCAGTGCATCCACGGTCAGATCGACGGGGGACGATGACTCGTCGCCCAGCAGCGCCGCATGCCAGACGGCCGCTAGCGTGCCGTCCGCCCGGTAGCGCCAAATCCAGCCGTACCGGTTCAACACGAACGCGTCGCCGTCTTCGCTTGACGCGACGCGAAGCGGCTGCCCCGGCACCGTCCACGCCGCTTCGACCGTCAGCCGGTCGCGGCGTCGTCGTTCGAGCGTTCCCGCGCTCCGGTTGACCGTCCACCACGAGGACGGTCCGGCCGGCGCGAGGTCCCAGAGCGCCGCGAACGCGCCCGGTCCCGGCTGGAACGTCGTCTCTCCCGCCGGCGTGCCGTCCGCCGCGAACCGTTCGAAGCGCTGCCGGCCGACGTCGATGACCGTCACCGCGCCCGTCGTGCCGTCCACGTCCACGGCGCGCGCCCACGGGGCGTCGACGGTGAGCGGCAGGTTCGTGCGCCAGATCAGCGCGCCATCCGCTCCGAGCCGCTCGACGCGCGTGTCCCGCACGACGACGACGCCGTCCGTCGTCGCGGCCACGTCGTTCACCTGGCCGATGGGCAGCTGGTCGATCGGACGCCCGTCGAGGCCGATCCGTTGCGCCCGCCGCCAGCGGTCGACGACGATCGCGGCCGTGCGGCCGGCGATCAGCGCCGGGTGATCGAACAGCCCGAGCGGCGCCGGCACCGTGCCCCATTCGTCCTGCAGCTGGGTGCCGCGCCACAGTCGCACGCCGTGTAGCGGCCGCGCGTCGTCCCGCACGGTCGCGAGCACGGTGCCGTCCGCCGCGACGGTCACGCCCGCGGCGCCGGGCGCGTCCAGCCGAAGCCCGCGGACGGGCAATCCGGGCGTCGTGTCGCGCCCGACCACCGCGTCGGTGCGCATCGGCGCACCCGTCTCCGTCGACCACACGGTGCCGGCGGCGCCGGCGACGACATCGTGCGGGCTCGCGGTGAGCGCGCCCGTCGAGTCGATTTGCACGCCGGTCGGATCGAACACCGTCAGCCGCTGGTTGCCCGTGTTCGCCACGACCAGGCGGCCGTCGGAGAGCACGTTCAGCCCTTCCGGGCGGTTGAGAAGATCGCCGCCGCCGAACCGCCCCCAAGTGCCGGTCCGCGCGCCGCTTGCCGTGAAGATCGCGATCTGGCTGGCGCGGTTCTCGGAGACGAACACCGTCCGACCGTCGACGGACGTCGCGACGCCCCAGGGCGCCGCAAGGCCCGGCCACTCCGAGCGATACACGCCGTCGCTGCTGAACACGGCGACGCGATCGTTGCCCGTGTCCGCGACGAACACCCGCCCGCCGCTGATCGCCGCGCCGCGGGGTCGGCTCAGCCCTTCCGGCGCGGGCCCGGGCGCGCCGATCGTCCCGACATAGCCCCCATCGCGGCCGAAGACCTGCACCCGGTCGTTGCCGGTATCGACGACGAGCACCGTGTCATCGAACGGATCGACCGTGATGCCGGTCGGGTCCTGGAAGGCCGTCGGCGGCAACGGTAGGGGCTGCGACGCCCACACCGCCACGCGCGACCAGCCCTCGCGCATGGCGCCCGACTGGCCGACCGGCCGCGCCCCCACGGGGACGCGGCCGGTCGAAAGAGTCAGCGCGGTGAGAAGGCCGATGGCGCAGGCACGTCGCCAGCGTGGCCCGAACGCCATCGGCCGCTTACCCTACGGTCGATCGCGCGGGCATGGGATCAGCCGTGCGATCTCCTGGTAGATCAGAAGGAGCTGATCCGTCGTCGGCGCGTGCCGGAAGTTGTCCGGCGTCGTCGCGATCGCGCGCAGCAACCCCGCGTCGATGTCCGATTCGAGGCCGAGGCCGACGGTGAAGACGGCGATGTTCTCCGCCCGCAGCGCGTCCGCGAGCTGGAGTACCCGCGCCGTGTCGCCGTTGTTCTTACCGTCCGTGACGAGCACGATCGAACGCGTGCTGCCGGGCCGCCGCCGCGGGCTGTTCAGCTCGTCGATCGCCGTCTGCAACGCGCGGTCGATGAACGTGCCCTGCGCCTGCAGCGCCGGCAACTGATCGAGCGCCGCGTCCACCGCCACGCGGTCGCCCGTCAGCGGGGCGATCACGGTGGCGTTCTCGTTGAAGCCGATCACGGTCGCCTGGTCGCCGGACCCGTCGACCTTGAGCTTGAGCAGGCCCGCCAGCGTCTTGCCCGCGACGATCGCGGCCTGCAGCTTGGTTTGCGCACCGCCGGCCGTGTCCCGCATCGACGTGGAGTTGTCTACGACGAGCGCGATGTCGACGCGCTGCAGCTCGGGCGGACAGCGATCCGGCGTCGGCGTCGCCTCCGGCCAGTTGCGGATGGCGATCGGGAAGTACCGCGCCTCAGGCGTGCGCGTGTTCGTCGCGGTGGCGGTGGCGGTAGACGTCGAAGTCGGCGTGTTCGTCGGGGTGCTGGTCGGCGTTTCCGTCGGCGCCGCGACGTCGATGTAGACGTCGGGGAACACGGCCAACCCGTCGGCCCCCGCCGACTCGTGCCACACCGCGAGCGCCTCCTCGCTGATCGGCTGATTGCCCGCCTCGGACGGTGTGATCCGATAGGTGAGCGTCATCCGGTCGCTGACCGTCACGAGGTTCGTCACGTCGACGGCCCCGATCGACGGCGAGATGACGGAATGGGACCACAGCCAATCGGTGGCGGTCAGCGGCAACGTCGGATGTACGCCCCACCACTCCAAGCGCTGGTCGTGGTGCACCGAATAGGGCGGCATGACCGACGTGTCGTCGACGAGCATGCTCGGGGTGAGCGTGTCGTGCAGCAGCAACTGCTCCATCCGCGTCGGGACGGAAACCGCAAGCTCTTGCGAGTACAGGTCGAGAATCTGCTTGAGTTCGCGCGCACTGAAGGCATAGCGGCCTTGGGTCGCGATCTTGTCGAGCCGCCGCTTCCAGCCGCCGCGGCCGAAGAAGACCGTGACGACCTCGACGTCCTTGCCGACATGCGCCCGGCTGAGATCGCGGGCGCAGAAGGCGCCGTCGGAGAGCACGAGGATCACCTTCCGGCGGTCCGGATCGGCGCCGACGTTGTTCGCTCGCTTGATCAGCTCGGCCTCCGCCTGGCGAAGCCCGAGGTCGATGCGCGACAGCCCCTCACCCTTTAGTCGGTTGCCAGACGAACCGATACGCTTGCCCGGCTCCCCGGTTTGAAGGGTGAGGACCGTGCGCCCGCGGCTGGCGAACGCGGCGAACCCGAGCCGGAGCTGTCCCGCGTCGAGGTCCGCGGTGATCGCGGGGTCTCGCACGAAGTCCTGGAGGAACTTGCTCTCCTCGCGCAGAAGATCCTCGCTGCCCGCGGGCTCCGGGTCCACCTTGCCGCCGCCCGTTGAACCGGGCGTGCTGCCGGGAAGGGTGCCGCCGGGATTCGTCGTCGGTGTGCGGGTCGGCGCCGTCTGATCCGGGTCGCCGTCGGCGTTGGATGACCCGAAGAGCAGCGGTTTGGGGCCCGGCCCAGATCCCGGTGTCACCTTTGGCGTGGCGGTGGCTCGACCGCCGGGCGGCCCGACGCCGCCGATGTCGTTCGCGCACCCGGGCGGGTCGGAGTTATCCACGCCGGTGCCGCCCCCGCCGCCAGGCCCGCTGCCCCCTGGCCCAGTCGGGGTCTTCGTCGGCGGTACCCGCGACGGGTCTGGCGTCTGGGGCGGGGTCTTGGGCGTCACCGTCGCGATACCCGCGCTGGTGCGCTCCCGCACCATCGAGTGCGATTCGTCCGCAAGGATGATGAGGTCCACCGGCTTGCGTTTGGCGACGCAGGTCTGGGTAAAGACCATGGTGACGTCGGCGCTCTGCCCGAGGTTGATCCGGTCGGGATCGACGCGCATGAGCGTACCGGCCGCGCACTGGTTTGCCGGCGGCGGAGCACCGGTCTGGCGTGCCGGTGCGGCAAGGCTCAACCCGGTCAAGGATAGAAACACGATGGACAGTGGTGCCAGGGCGAGTCCCCAGCGTCGTAGACGGCGCATCCAATCACTCCTTGATGAGTGGTCCCGCGTGCATCGACTTCCCCGTACCGCCGACCTGGCGGCTAGCCAATCACGCGCAGACCAAACCTGCCGGCAAAAAATAGGTAGGCCGGCTCCCCCTTCTGGTTCGCATTATAGCCCGTTGCAACGACAACGCGAACACCACGAATTCTGCACGCGGTTGAGCGTGCGATGGAATCGAGCGATGAATCGCGGGCCGCCGAAAACGACCGACGGCCGGCCCACAGGAGGCCGGCCGTCGGTTGCGTGCGGGAGTGCTGGTGGCGCCGCGGCGCCCCTTCGCTACGTCAGCGGCCCTTGCCCGCCGGCGGCCACGGCTGCGACCAGTCGTGCCGTCCATTGCAGGTGTACGTATCGGCGATCTGGGCATAGATGCCCTGGATACGATCGCCTCGCGGCTCGATGAAGCTCATGTTGTGCTCCGACGCGCACGCCTCGAGCAGCGACGGCAGAACGCGGTCGATGAGGTCCGGTGCGTCCGGGCGGCCGAAGCCGATCGTGTACACCTTGATGCCGGCGTCCTTCGCCTTCTGGGCGGCGTCGATCACCGTCCCTTCCTGGTTGCCGGTCACCGGATGGATCGGCACGCGGTTGGGTAGGCCGTCGGTGAGCATCACGACGACGGGGATGCTGTACGTGTTGCGCATCGCTTGCGGCAACGCTTCCATGCCCTTGAGGAAGGCCAGGTCGAGCCGCGTCCCTTCCTTCTGCTTGCGCTCGAGGCGATCGAGCGCGCCGATGATCGCAGCACGGTTGTGCGAGAGCTTCGCCTCGATCCAGGCGTCGTCGTTGAAGCCAACGACCGCGACCTGGTCGTACTGTCCCTGGAAGTCAGGCGTCAAGCGGAGCATGTTGACGAACGTCTTCGCCGCGTTGATCACGGCCGCCTTCTTCTGCGAGCCGTCCTCGCTCGGGCGGTTCATGCTCGTCGACATGTCGATCACCAACGCCACGTCGATCAGCTGGTCAAGGCAGTGCTCCTTGACCGTGATCGGCAGGTAGATCGGGCCGGGGCGCGGCGTCGGCGTGACGGTGGGCACCGGCGTGTCCGTCGGCGTCGGGCCCGGCGTGTTCGTCGGCGTGTTCGTCGGCGTCGGCGGCGGGGTCGGCGGCGGGGTCGACGTCGCGAGCGGGTCGGCCTTCAGCACGAGGACCCACGGGTCCCGGAACGTGAAGTCGCCGCGGCGGTTCTTGTTGTCGATGTAGGTGCCGAACGCACCGTTGTTCGTGCGGTGGTAGCCCACTTCGAGCGGCCGCAGCTTGAAGGTGAACGTCACGCCATCCTTCGGGATGTGCGTCTGGCTCCACTCCAGGTACTCGCCGTTCGCGCCGATCGTGTTCGGCTCGGGCTGCGCCGATCCCTCGATGTAGTCCATGTTGTCCGGGATGTTGTCGACGACGCTCATCCCCTTGAGGATGATGTTCTGGAACTGTTTGCGGATCGAGTCGAAGACGTTCACGAGCTGGCTCGCGCTGCGGGCCTCGAAGAAGTAGCGCGGGCTCGTCGCGAGACCTCGCATGCACTGCAGGTCGCATCCGCCGCCGACGCACACGGAGATGACCAGGATGCCCTGGCCCTTGGCTTGACCGGCGGCCGCGGTGGCGGGTCCACAGCCCGCGTTGTTCTCGCCGTCCGACACGATCACCATCACTTCACGGATGCTGTCGCGATCGGCCGCGTTCGTGCGCCCTCGGTTCATCACCCCAAGGCCGGCCTTGATGCCGCAGTCGATGCACGTTCCGCCGGCCGCCCCGACGCGCCCGACGCAGCCCGATGCCTGGCTCGCGCGGTTCGTCAGCTGGCACAGCACCTTGGCGGCGCTGTTGAACTGGACGACGCCGACCTCGGTGGCCGGGTTGTCCTTCATGTTCAAGCGGTCGATGAGCTCGCGACACGCCTTCTTGAGCTGCATCTCGGAATCGCCGGCCATCGAGCCCGATCCGTCCAGCACGAGGACGATGTGGAGCGGGAACGACTCGCCGGCGCACAGCGCGGTCACGGTCAGCGTGACGTCGACCGTTTCACCGAGCAGCATCATCTGTGGGTCGGCCCACTTCTTCTGGATCGCGACGCACGAACTCTTCAGGTTGCCCTGTTGAAGCGCTTCGGCGGCCGGACTGGCCTTGGTCGGCGCGCCGTGGGCCATCGCTAGGCCGAGCGCTGCCACCAGGACGAGGCCGATCGCCACCCCCATTGATCGAAACCGGCGCATACTGTTGGTCTCCTTCTCCCGTGTCCCCGTCCGCCGCCCGTCCGCGCGGCCGCGGCGAGCGCACCTTCACGATTCGAGCGGCGCGGTTCTGTTCACCGCGGCCGCGCTGGCAGCGCTCGACGCCCGTCGCCATCCAAGGCTCTGGACTCCGTCCAACGCACCGGCGCATCCGCGGAGCGGCGCCTAGGCGGCAGTATAGGCCTGCCGCCAGCGAATTGTCAACGACCCGTCAGCGTTTGGTCACACTTTGGGACGATCGGCCGTCGTCACACATAATGGTTCGAACGGAACCGTCCCGCGCCTGACCCGACGCCTTCGACGTCGCTTCGATCGGACCGTCTCCGGCTATCGCCGTATCCGATCCAACGTTAATAACCAATGGGCGCGCCGTTTCGGACACCGAATGTCCACGCGAGTCGGCGGGCGGTACGCGCCCGCGCTCGAGTTCGCACCTGTTCGCACCTGTTCGCACCTGTTCGCACCACCCGCACTGGCGACCCCTCCGAACGGTCGCCGCTCCCAGAGGAGCCGATATCCATGATGAACGCATCCAAACATGCCGCAAGGCTGATCGGCATCGCCATGGCGGGCTGGTTCGTGATCGCGGCCGTCGTGCCGCTGCGGGACACCCGCGGCGCGCAGCCCGTTCGGGCGCAGGAGCCGCTGCAGTGCGTCGTCCAGGGCACGAAGACAGCCTCGCCCGCCCGCATCCGGCTCGGGGAGACCGTCCAGATCCGACTGTCGCTCTCGGCCAAGTGCCCACCGGCGCAGTATCGCTCGGCGGACCTGATGGTGATGATCGACAGCAGCCTGTCGATGACCAGCGGCGGCAAGCTGCAGGCGGCCCAGACGGCCGCCCATCGCTTCGTCGACCAGCTCGACTTTTCGCTGCAGCGCATGGCCGTTCTCGGCTTTTATGGGAGCGCCCGACTGGTCATCGGCCTTTCGAGCGACCCCGTTGCGATCAACGCCGCGATCGCCAACCTGCCGATCGATCGGGGCACGGACATCGCGAACGCGATCGACGTCGCGCAGGAAGAGTTGACGCGCAATGGCCGACCCGATGCGCGGCCCGTGATGATCCTGATCACGGACGGCGCCCCGAACGAGCCCGCGAGCGGCCCGGAGCAGGCCGCTCTGCTGAGCGCGAACGCCGCCAAGGTGGCGGGAACGACGATCTACACGATCGGCCTCGGCAGCGGCGCAGCGGAGACGCTGCTCAAGCAGATCGCGTCGGGCCCGGAGTACTACTTCTTCGCGCCGGGCAACAGCCAGCTCGCGGCGATCTACGATCAGATCGCCCTCGTCGTCGGGAACTTCACGGTGCGCAACGTCGGCCTCGGCGACGACCTGGGCGTCAACGGCCCGTACGTCGCCGGCTCCGGCGCGCCGGCTCCCGCGGTAGCCAGCGACGTCCTCAACTGGACGGTTGACGCGCTGAGCGAGGCACCGATCGAGCTGGTGTACGAGATCAAGCCGACGAAGGTCGGCACCTACCTGGCCGCCGATCGGACGGTTGCGCACTACCTTGATCTGGACGGCCAGACGCGCGATTACGTCTTCGAACAGCCATCCATCGAAGTGCTCGATCCGCCGAACACCCGCGCGTGCGGCGACGGCCGCCCGTGGAGCATCAACGTCCACAGCTTCCCGGACAGCGTCGGTGTGTCGTCCGTGCGGCCGCAGGGGTGCAACATCCGCTTCGACTCGGGCGATTGGGCGACCGGCACCGCCTATCGACTGCCGCTGCTGGAGTACGTGCTCACGGACGGCAGCGGCACGAAGGAACTGTTCCGCGGTTCGGCGGTTCAGGGCTCCGGCCGCGTGGACGAGTACATCCCGATCCGGGTCTGCCAGCCGCCGCCCTACAAGCTCCGGCTCGTGACCACCGAACTCGCTGGCTACCAGCTGTGCCCGAACGCGTGGCGCGAGCGGACGATCACGCTGCGCGACTTCCGGCCCGTGAATTTTCGCAACACGCTCGAACGGTTCGGGTTCTTCCGCTGACCGGCGGCGCCGATCGCTGGAACAACAAGCGGGGCCGGGCGAATGACGCCCGGCCCCGCCGCTCTTCCTGGCCCCGGATCGGCGACGCCTAACTGTCTTCCTGGCTGAGCTTGAGCACGGCCAGAAACGCGTCCTGCGGAATGTCGACGTTTCCGAGCCGCTTCATCCGCTTCTTGCCCGCCTTCTGCTTCTCGAGCAGCTTGCGCTTGCGGCTGATGTCGCCACCGTAGCACTTGGCCAGCACGTCCTTGCGCAGCGCCTGCACGGTCTGGCGCGAGATGATCCGCAGGCCGATCGCCGCCTGGATCGGCACCTTGAACATCTGGCGCGGGATCACGTCCTTCAGACGCCGTGTCAGCGCCTCGCCGATGCCATACGCTTTCTCGCGGTGGGTGATCAGGGACAGCGCGTCGACGACCTTCTCGTTGATCAGAATGTCGAGCTTGACCAGATCCCCGGTGCGGTACTGATCGAAGTGGTAGTCCATGGATGCGTAGCCGCGCGTGCGGCTCTTGAGCTGGTCGTAGAACTCTGTGATCAGCTCACCGAGCGGGATGTGCATGTGCATCATCACCCGTCCCTCGCTCGGATACTCCATGCCCTCGAACGAGCCCCGACGCTCCGTGACGAGGTCCATGATCGGGCCGATGTACGCGCTCGGCGCCCAGACGGTCAGCCGCATCCACGGCTCCTCGATCTCGTCGATCAGCGATGCCTCGGGCAGCGCGGCCGGATTGTCGACCTCGATGATGTCGCCGTTGTTGAGCATCACCCGATAGATCACGGACGGCGCGGTCTGCAGCAGATCCAGGTCGTACTCGCGCTCGAGCCGCTCCTGGACGATCTCCATGTGGAAGAGGCCGAGGTAGCCGCACCGGAAGCCCGGACCGAGCGCGACCGAGCTCTCGACCTCGATAACGAGCGCCGCGTCGTTGAGCCGGAGCTTGTCCAGCGCGTCGCGCAGCTGCTCGTAGTCCTCGCTCTCCGTCGGGTAGAGGCCCGCGAAGACCATCGGCTTGGCCGCGCTGTAGCCCGGCAGCGCTTTCGTCGCCGGGTTGATCGCCGTCGTGAGGGTGTCGCCGACCTGGATGTCGCGCAGGCTTTTGAGCCCGGTCGCCACGTAGCCGACCTCGCCGACGCCCAGCGACGCCAGCGGCCGCATCTCCGGCGCGAACGTGCCGATCTCGATCGGCTCGTGCTGCTGCCCGGTGGCCACCATCTTCAGCGCGCCGAGCTGCCGGCCCCCGACCGCGCCGTCGAACACACGCACGTAGGCGATCACGCCCTTGTACGTGTCGTAGTGGCTGTCGAAGACGAGCGCTCGCAGTGGCGCGTCCGGATCGCCGCTCGGCGCCGGGATCGCGCGGATCACGGCCTCTAGGACGGCGCGGATGTTCGTGCCTTCCTTCGCCGAAACGCAGATCACGTCCTCGACGTCGCAGCCCAGCAGCGTCGCCACCTGGGCCGACACCGCCTCCGGATCCGCCGCCGGCAGGTCGATCTTGTTCACGATCGGGATGATCGTCAGGTTGTTGTCCAGCGCGAGGTACAGGTTCGCCAGCGTCTGCGCCTCGATGCCCTGCGTCGCGTCGACGACGAGCAGCGCGCCCTCGCACGCCGCGAGGGCGCGGCTCACCTCGTACGCGAAGTCGACGTGGCCGGGCGTGTCGATCAGGTGCAGCATGTGCACGACGCCGCTGTCGGCGGTGTACGCCATACGCACGGCGCTGGCCTTGATCGTCACGCCGCGCTCGCGCTCGAGATCCATCGTGTCCAGCGCCTGCGCGACCATGCGCCGGCCATCGATCGTGGCGGTAAGCTCGAGCAGCCGATCGGCCAACGTGCTCTTGCCGTGGTCGATGTGCGCGATGATGCAGAAGTTGCGGATCAGGGAGGGGTCGGTCATCGCAGCGGCTCGGCAGGCCCGGCGGGCCCGGCAGGTAGCGCACCCGGCGGCGCGCATGCGGGCCGGCGAAGCGTCGTAGTCTCGTTTGAAGGGCGCGAGTATAGCATAGCCGGCCGTCGCTCTTCCGCGCGTCGATGCGCCGTCCTCGGCACGGCTCGATGCGGCCCGCGTGAGCCGGTTACGCCTCTCCCTCTCAGGCTCCGCAACCCCGCGGCCATGAAATGCGTACCATTGGGTCGTTGCGGCCGCCCGCCCATCGCCCGCCCATCGCCCGCCCATCGCCCGGCCCTCGCCGATCCCGCAACCCCGAACCGCACCGATCCCACCGCCTTTCTTCAACCGAACGACCCAAGGAGTACCGCCGATCATGGATCAGGCCCCCCCGACCTCGAACGAATCCGGCGCACCGGTCACGCCCAGCGCCACCGAGCGCCTTTCCGCCGCCGCCGACGATGTGAAGCGCGATGCGCAGTCGATGTACGCCGCGGCAGCCACGGCCGCCGAGCAGGTCGCCGATCGCCTGGACGCCGCTGCCGGCGACGCGCGCGAACATGTGTCGCAAACGGGCGAAAACGTAATCGACGAGCTGCGGGGCATCGGCAGCCGGCTGGCGGCGGCCCTGCAGGCGGCCGCCTCGACGCCGGAGGCGGCTGGGCTCAAGAGCGACCTGCGCGAAGGAGCGCAGCGCCTCGTGAACGAGCTGCAGTCCGCGATCAAGGCGTCCCCGATCGGCAAGATCGGCGGCCGAACCGACGGCGGGGACGGCGCCGCTCCGGCCGGCGACTCGGCGGCCGCCGTGGCCGATCTGCCGTCGACCCCGTCCGCGCACCGCGTCGCATCGACGGTGCGCGCGGAGCTCGCCAGCGCGCTGCGCGGCCTGAACCGCGCGCTCGATCGCCTGGCCGGTCAGCTCGAACCCGGCGCGCCCGCTGCGGTCGACGCGGCCGCCGAATCGACGTCGACCGATGCTCCGACG